>JAVXEO010000050.1:0-18023 GCA_036658435.1 Acetivibrio sp. | reverse complement strand
TTTTTAATCATTGGATTCCATTACTATAAAAGTTCCATGTTCAAACTGTATTTTTCCTTCATCCCCAAGAATCACATTGCTGACACCCAAACTGCTTCCCATGAGAAAATCCACCTGTCTGGTATTATATTTAAAACCGGTAAGGGTAACCTTTTCAATTCCATATTCAAATGGAATAAGTGAAAAATAAGTTCCATAAGTTTCACTTTTTTTCACTGTAAAAGATTGGTTTTTAAGATAAATTCGATTGTTTTCATCTAAGATAAATGCGGAGATTCCCTTTTCCAGTAACATTTTTAAAAGATGAATATTAGCAAATACATGATCCATTCTTGTCCCTGTGGCACCTAAAAGAATCACCTCATCCGGCATCTTCTCCATTGCTAAGGATATGGCAATCTGGGTATCTGTTTCATCCTTTTCCGGTTGAAACTCTCGAATTTCTATTTTTTTTTCTCCAGTAGAAGCTAATTTTTTGTACTTTTCAAGTAATTCAGCTGAAACCGTATCAAAATCTCCCACTAAATACTGAAAGGGAATGGAAAGCCGGTCTGCTGTTTCCAATGCACCATCTACACAGATAATGGTTGTGAACGTATTGTTCGTCATACATCGTTTAATAAAATCATCTTCCAGCCTGCCGCCGGTAAGGATTAACACTCTATTTTGCTTTATCAAAATTTATTCTCCCTGCCTTTGCTTTTGTAAACGCTCTCTTTGTAAAGAGAAAAGGTACTTACTCAGGTTCTTATCGGACCTTGTAAAGGAACATCCATAAAATTCCATAAATTTTTCATTTCTTCGCTCCATATGACGTACAATTTCGGCTTTAAAATACATAGCTCCATAAGAAGTATACAATGAAAATCCTATCATATCTCCAATATTAAACCCACGGTTCGTATAAATTCCGGCTCCATTTTCACTTAAATCTTTTAAATATCCTTCAAACTCTTCTACCACTACTTCCCCATTTTCATTTCCATAATTATCCGTTTCAATTTCTTCTTTTGTTTCTTCTTTCACTTCATTTTCATTCTCATCTTTTGAACGAAAAAAATACATCTTAATGGATTCATCTATGCTTATACGGAATGCATTCCTACGGTTAAAACTAGTGCCTTCCTTCCTACTGGCTAAACAGTGTACCTTGGTTCCGTCCAGAACCTCTATACTTCCTGTTACTTTTTCCCACTGCAGCATATGTGTTTCATCCCGATATACAAGATCCACAATATCCGTATCCAAAAAGCGAAATACCCTTGTCCCGGACGCAATTAAGGTAACATACACTTTCCCGATGCCAACACCTTCTATTGAACTCACCAGCCGGTAGCGATATCCTGCTCTTGTTACATAAATTTCTATTCCTCTACCGATTTTCAAACTCTCCAGCCGCATTCTTAAAAACCTCCTTAAACAAAGTTACATTTTGATTCATATTTCCTCGAAAAACAGAAGTTCCAGCTACTAAAATATTTGCTCCTTCTTTTACCAGCTTTTCTGCATTTTCTCCAGTAATACCCCCGTCTACCTGAATATCAATCCCTCTGTATCCGCCTTGTTCCAACCTGGTCTTTAAATCTCTTACTTTTTTATAAGAACTTTCAATTAATTTTTGACCTCCAAAGCCTGGATTTACGGTCATTAAAAGAATCATATCTACATCATCCAGCACGTATTCCACTGTAGAAAGTGAAGTTGCCGGATTTAATGCAACCGCTGCTTTTATTCCTTTTGAACGAATATACTGTAATGTCCGGTTTAAATGCTTACATGCTTCTACATGTACTGTAATCCCATCGGCACCCGCCTCTACAAATTCATCAATGTAGCGAATGGGTTCCTCTATCATAAGATGTACATCAAAAAAGCGTTTACTTTTATGACGGATTGCCTTAACTACCGGAATTCCAAAGGAGATACTGGGAACAAACATCCCATCCATAACATCAATATGCACATATTCTGCGCCTGCCTTATCCAATTTTTCAATTTCCACTCCCAGGTTTGCAAAATCTGCTGCTAAAATAGATGGTGCCAATTTATACATAAAAATTCTCCTTTATTTGTATTTCTTTTTTTCTTTCAGTTCTTCATAAAGTAAAACATAGTTGTCATAACGTATCTTACTGATTTTTCCTTCTGCAATGGCTTCTTTTACCGCACAGTCCGGCTCATTAATATGAACACAGCCACTAAAGCGGCAATGGTCTTCATATAAAACAAACTCAGGAAAATAAGATTTTAAATCATCCTTTTCCATATCTTCCATGTAAAGAGAACTAAATCCCGGTGTATCCATAATGTAGGTACTTCCCTCTACTGAAAATAATTCAGAATGCCTTGTGGTATGCTTTCCTCGTTGTATTTTTTTACTAATTTCACCTATTTCCATATTGGCATTGGGGGTAATTAAGTTAATCAAAGAAGACTTTCCAACCCCAGATGGTCCTGCCATAACGGTGGTCTTGTCCTTTAGAATTTCCTGAATTTCGTCTACCCCTTTTTCATCCAATGCACTGGTAAGTATAACTTTATAGTTTCCTTTTGTATAGGTATCTTTTAAAAGTTTTAATTCCTGGCTGGATACCATATCCATTTTGTTAAAACAAATGATGGTATCCACCTTCTGTTTATTCATCATAAGTAAAAAGCGGTCTAAAAGATTCAGATTGGGTTCTGGTTTTGTCGCTGCAAAAATAACCAATGCTTGATCTATATTGGAAACGGCCGGACGAATCAATTGATTCTTCCGGTCCAATATCTCCACAATATTTCCTTTTTTCCCCTCTTCATCTAAGACATGAATCTCTACATTATCTCCGACCAGTGGTTTGATTTTCTTATTGCGAAATATTCCCTTTGCCTTACATTCATATACCCCTTTTTCAGGCACATGAATGTAGTAAAAACCGGCAATTCCTTTTATAATCTTTCCCTGCATTATTCTTTTACCTTTTCAAAAGAAACGGAATGTGTAGATCCGAACTTCTCTCCATCACAATAAAGTGAAATTTCTCCTACAGAATCACTCTTTCCATCAAAAGTAATCGTCATAGGGAAAGAGGCATATTCTACATCTTTAGCGAATACTTCCCAGCTTTTCCCATCCTGTGTCAATACAACCGATAAGATTCCACTTTCCTCTTCGTAATCAAAGGGGCTCTCTGTAATAGTAAATTCTGCTATATAACGATAGGTTGCTTCCTGTCCTAAGCTTATGGTAAGAGTAACCTTCGTTCCCTCTTCTACCTGGGTTCCGCTGCTATGAGATGCCAAAATAACTTTTCCCTTTTTTATAGCATCATCATATTTGTATTCTTTCACTTCACCTTTTAATCCTTTCGCCTTCAACGCTGC
Source organism: Acetivibrio sp. (assembly GCA_036658435.1). Classification (GTDB taxonomy): domain Bacteria; phylum Bacillota; class Clostridia; order Lachnospirales; family Lachnospiraceae; genus DIGJ01. The sequence goes on along the minus strand of JAVXEO010000050.1, from coordinate 14,660 downwards.
AAGGGCTTTTTCTTCACTAAGTCCATTTAATTCAGGAACCGTTGTGGTTTTTGTTTCTTTTCCCTTACTTATAAAGATCTTAACACTGGAGTCCCGGGCAACGGATGTGCCTCCGGCAGGCTCTGTTCTTGTAACTATACCGGCTTCTATGGAATCATTAAATTCTTCTTCACTATTTGGTGCACTTAAGCCACCCATGGTAAGGGCATATTGTGCATCCGAAAGTGTTTTTCCCCTTACATCCGGCACAGAAACTACCGTTTCATCCGGTCCGGTACTCACAATAATTTGTACGGTATCCCCTTCCTTTATCGAATCATTTTGAGCTGGATTCTGTCCACATATAATTCCTTTTTCATATAGCTCCGAGGCTTCTTCGGCAATTTCCGGAATCAGTTTAAGTTCACGAATGGTGGTTTCTGCAACTTCTTTTGTCATTCCAATGAATTTTGGAACGGTCAGATCCATTTCCTGATCGGGTGACAGCGTTTCTTCTATTCCCGGTGATGGAGAAGGCGAGGGTGATACCTCAGAAGAGCCTTTTCCAATCTTAAAGGCCTTTGTAATCAATACAATAATTATAATAACCAAAATAATAGCTGCAACCACTCCACCAATAATTGCAATTTTTTCAAGTTTTGGATCCAATTCTTTTTCTACATTCTCCTCTACATCCAGATTTTCTTCCATTATAGAATCTGTATGCAAAGAAGTCGTATGTTTGGTGGCACGGCGAATAGAATTCATTTCTGCTTCCGATAAATTAATGGTTGGGGAATCGTCTACCAAAGTAGGAATCAGTTCCACAAAATTACCTTCCGGATTTGCAATGGATTCTTTTAAATCTTCTATAAGACCAGAGGCTGTTAAATATCTTCTCTCCGGTTTTTTCTGCATACATTTTTGAACAATCTTGTCTAAGCTTCCTGTAACCAAAGGGTTCAAAGAACGTACCGGTGTTGGTTCTTCCTGAATATGAGACAGGGCAACGGAAACCGTATTATCTCCTACAAAGGGAACCTGTCCCGTCAGCATTTCGTAGAGGGTAACTCCCAGAGAATAAATATCGCTTTTCTCGTCGCTGTATCCACCTCTTGCCTGTTCCGGTGAAATGTAGTGTACCGATCCCATGGCATTGGAAGTAATGGTATTGGAGGATGCTGCTTTTGCAATACCAAAATCGGTTACCTTTACTTTTCCTTCTCTTGAAATAATAATATTCTGTGGTTTAATGTCTCTATGAATAATGTGATTGAGATGAGCCGCTTCCATTCCCTGTGCAATCTGGATTGCAATTCCAGTGGCCTCTTTTATTTCAAGTTTTCCTTTTCTTTCAATAAAGCTTTTTAAGGTAATTCCCTCTACCAATTCCATAACAATGTAGTATAAACCTTCATCTTCTCCAACATCATATACATTTACTATATTGGGATGAGATAAGCCAGCAGCCGATTGTGCTTCTGCTCTGAATTTATCTACAAATTTTTTATCATCACTATATTCTTGTTTTAGAATCTTGATTGCAACAAAGCGATTCAGGCGATGACATCTTGCTTTATAAACATCTGCCATTCCGCCGCTTCCAATTTTGCTGATTATTTCATATCGATCTCCGATAAACACACCTGGTTTTACCATCTTCACCTCTCCTTTATATGCGAATTAATATAATTGATATATTATCTTTTCCACCACAATCATTTGCTTTTTCAATTAATTGATTTCCTGCTATATCCAGATGATCATATCGGCGAAGAATGTACATCATATCTTCATCCTCCATCATGTTGCTCAATCCATCGGAACACATCAAGATGATATCTTCTTTTTGCATTTCCACTTCAAAATAATCTGCCATTACCTCTTCGTTTGTACCTAGTGCCCTTGTAATAATGTTTTTATTGGGGTGAAGTCTGGCCTCTTTTCGTTCAATCTCACCATTTCGAATCATTTCTTCCACTAAAGAATGATCCTGTGTGACCTGTCTGATTTCTTTATTATTCACAATATATAATCTAGAATCACCTATGTTGGCTACATATAATGTATTATCTGTAATCACGGCTCCTACAAAGGTTGTTCCCATTCCTTCGTACTGAATATTCGTTTTTGAGTCCTTAAGTACCTGTGTGTTTGCACGATTAATGGCTTCTTCAAAAATGCTGACCGGTGTTTTTAAGCTGCTCCTCTTAATGCTGTCAACTATGCAGTCTACACAGGTTCGGGAAGCATAGTCACCTGCTTTATGCCCACCCATACCATCTGCAACAATAAACAGATTTGGGAAACTACCAACAGAATTCTCTGCACAGAATATGTAGTCCTGATTCATCTGGCGTTTTACTCCTATGTCTGTTGTAGCAAAACTTTCCATTGAATTTCCCTCCTAACTTAATTTATAGTATCAATATAGCTCTTTCTTAATTGTCCGCAGGCAGCATCAATATCACTACCCATTTCTCTTCTTATAGTAACATTTATTCGATTTTTTTCAAGTATTAATTTAAACTTTTGTATAAATGCCATCTCTGTATGCTTGTAATTTCGTTCTTTTATGGGATTTACAGGAATGAGGTTTACATGACAATTAAGCCCTTTTATTACTTTACATAGCTCTTTTGCATTTTCGGCACTATCATTAATTCCCTGGCAAAGGCTATATTCAAAAGTAAATCTCCGTCCTGTTTTTTCATAATAATACCGGCAGGCTTTGACAATCTCTTCAATGGAATATCGATTGGCAATGGGCATTAATTCCCTTCGAATGGTATCATTTGGTGCATGTAAGGAAATTGCCAGGGTAATCTGTAACTGCTTGTCTGCCAATTCATAAATCTTTGGAACGAGTCCACAAGTAGATACTGTTATATTTCTCTGACTAATGTTCAGCCCGTTTTCATCTGTCAACATGGAAATAAAGCCAAGGAGATTTTTAAAATTATCAAAAGGTTCTCCTGTTCCCATTACAACCACATTGGACACCCTTTCCCCTGAAATTCTCTGGATTTCATAAATTTGAGAAAGCATTTCCGATATTTCTAAATTTCTTTCCAATCCGCCCAGTGTTGATGCACAAAATTTACATCCCATGCGGCATCCTGCCTGTGATGAAATACATACGCTGTTCCCATGCTTATATTTCATTAACACACTTTCTATGACTTTTCCATCCCATAGTCGAAATAAAAACTTGCTGGTTTCGTCATTTTGGGAAGTGCGGCGATCTACCATTTCAAGTGGATGTATTTCAAATCTTTCTTCCATTTTTTCACGAAGTGGTTTTGAAATATTTGTCATTTCATCAAAGGAAATTGCACCTTTTTTATGCAGCCATTCATACACTTGTTTTATATGAAATTGTTTTTCTCCCCATTCACCGAAGATTGTCTTTAATTGTTCCAAATTAAGAGACTTTATGTCTTCCTTTATCATACTTTTTTTGCTCCTTTTTCCTTTTCGTTCTTTTTTCGAAAACGAGCCAAAAAGAAACCATCCGTACCATGTATGCCCGGAAGAAGCTGAAGATATCCCTGTTTCGTTGTTTCCGATTGTAATTTTTCTGTTATATAAGAGTCCAGTGACTCTAGCTCATAAGGAAAGTTCTCACAAAACCACTTTATGTTTTCTTCATTTTCAAATCGATTTATCGTGCAGGTACTGTATAGAAGCACGCCATTTGGCTTTACATACTGCTGCACAACTTTCAATATATCTTTTTGTAATTGTGCCAGTACCTTAATATCTTCCTCTTTTGTTTTATACTTTATATCGCCTTTTCGTTTCATAACCCCTAAACCGGAGCAGGGAAGATCGGCAAATACAATGTCATTATTTTCTATGTTTTTTTCATCCAACACCAATGCATCAAAGCACTCTGCTTCCACATTAGAAAGTCCAAGTCTTTCTATATTTTCTCTGATTCGTTCTATTTTATCTTCTGTCAGATCCCTTGCAATTACATTTCCACTTCCTTTAAGTAATTCCGCTCCATGCGTGCTCTTCCCTCCGGGTGCAGCGCAAACATCCAATATTTTATATCCTTCTCTAATTCCTCCACAGGAAGCAACCAGCATGGAGCTTTCGTCCTGCACCTGAAAAAATCCTTTTTGAAAGGCAGACAAACCAGCTATATAATTATAATTACTGATTTGTAAAGCATAAGGAAGATATTGCCCCTGTGTAACGGTAATTTCTTCTTTTTCAAGAAGCACTTTCAATTCTTGTGGTGTTATTTTACCGGTGTTAACGCGAATAGAAGTCTGTTTCTTTTCAAAAAATCCTTTTAAAATACCCTCTGTCTGCTCATAACCATATTCCTTATACCATAAGTCTACAATCCATTCCGGCATAGAATAAAAAATACTTAAATACTCCAGACTTCCTTTTTCCGGATAGGTAATATTTTCTTTGTTCCGGCTGATATTCCTCAAAATTCCATTTACAAAACCCTTTAAGTTGTAAAATCCTTTTTTATTTGCCAGCTTAACCGATTCATTGCAGGCTGCAGAATCCGGTATTTGATCCATATAAAGGATTTGATAGGTTCCCATGCGAAGAATGTTTCGAATCACCGGTTTCATCTTATTCACCTTGATTTTAGAAAAGGTGTTTATAATATAGTCCAGTTCCATCTTACGTTCGATGGCACCTTCCGATAATCTTGTTAAAAATGCCCGGTTCTGTTTCTCCATATACTGATATTTCATTAAAGTATTGTGAATGGCAACATTACTGTATTCTCCATTTTCCAATACGTTTATCAATATTTCCAATACCAGTTCTCTAGTCACGGTCTCTTCCTCCAAATAGCATCACAAGACGCAGCAATTGTAGAATTGACGCCGCTGCGGCTGCTACATAAGTAAGTGCTGCTGCCCGAAGAACACTTCTGGCTCCACCTATTTCATCCTCATATAAAATACCATTTTCACCAAGAATACGAAGCGCACGTCCGGAAGCATTGAATTCAACCGGTAAGGTCACCAGCTGAAAAAGCACCGCCAGTGAAAACAGTAAAATACCAAGCTGAACCAGTATACTTCCACTTCCTGTAATAAAAAAACCAACTAAAATCAGGGGCCAGCTAATGGTAGCACCAAGATTGGCTGCCGGTACAATTGCACTTCTTATTGCCAAAGGAGCATATCCTTTGCTATGTTGTATTGCATGTCCGCACTCATGGGCTGCAACTCCAATGGCCGCAACCGATGAGGCAGAATATACGTTATCCGATAAGCGCAGCACCTTATTCTTGGGATCGTAATGATCGGTAAGTTTTCCACTAACATGTTCAATCTGTACATCATAAATACCGGCATCCTTTAAAATTCGTTCTGCCGCTTCTGCACCTGTATATCCACCTTTGCATCTTACCTGGGAATATTTTGCATAAGAAGACTTCACTTTAGCAGAAGCCAGCAAAGATAAAAGCATTCCCACAATAATTAAAATATATGTTGGGTCATAATACCAAAACATAATGTTTCCTCCAATCTAAAATTTACATTAACGGTGTCCCCTCTTTTACTGAAAATCCACGTAAAAAAGAAGAGGTATCCATACGTTTTTTCCCTTCTAACTGCAGTTCTTTTATGGCAAGTGCTTGATCTCCGGTCTGTACAATCAGAGCATCCTTTGTCACTGCAAGAACCGTTCCAACAGCAATTTCTTCTTTGCCTTCCACCACATCAGCATCCCAGATTTTCAATGTTTTTCCATCTAAAAAGGTGTATGCACTTGGCCATGGATTTAATCCTCGAATCAAACGTTCTATTTCCACTGCAGGCTTGGAAAAATCAATTCTTCCAAGCGCCTTGTCCAGCATCTTTACATTGCTTGATAACGTATCTTCCTGCTTTATCGGATGAAGCTGTCCTTTTTCTGCAAGATCCAGTGCTTCCAAAATAAGGTCTCCACCCATCTTGGATAATTTATCATAAAGGCTTCCACCGGTTTCTTTTTTTTCCAGAATAATTTCTTTTTTTAATAAAATATCTCCGGTATCAATGCCTGGATCCATTTGCATAATTGTAACGCCACTTTTTTCTTCTCCCTGGATTACAGCCCATTGAATGGGTGCTGCCCCCCGAAGTTTTGGAAGGAGCGATGCATGAATATTAATACATCCATACTTCGGAAGTTCTAACAGGGCCTTTGGAAGAATCTGTCCAAAGGCAATCACAACAATAACATCCGGATTCCACTCTTTTAGTTCTTTCATAAAAGCTTCTTCTCTTACCTTAACGGGCTGGCTTACTGGAATATTATATTCCACTGCCTTACTCTTTACCGGCGTCATTTGTACTTCTCTTCCTCTGCCTTTTGGCTTATCCGGTTGTGTAATTACACGAATAACTTCATGTTGGCTTTTTATTAAGGTATCTAAAACCGGCACTGAAAATTCAGGGGTTCCCATAAAAACAATTCTCATATTTAGTAGTCTCCTTCTTTGTCAGCTGTATTGTCCATTAAATCACCTTCCACTAAATCTACATAGAGTTTTCCATCTAAATGATCCATTTCATGGCATAAAGCTCTTGCCAGCAAATTCTCACCTTCTACTATGATTTCCTCCATATTTTCATTCAGTGCCCTTACCTTGGCATAATTGGGACGTGTAACAATTCCGGTCTTTCCCGGAACGCTAAGACAGCCTTCTCCACCGGTTTGCTCTCCGCTGGTTTCAATCATTTCCGGATTAATCAAAATCATTGGCTGGTCTCCTTCTATGGTAATGTCAATTACCACAATTCTACGAAGAATTCCAACTTGGGGAGCTGCCAGTCCAACTCCCATTTCTTCATACATGGTATCCAACATGTCTTCAATTAAAGTCTGTATTTTTTCATTCATTTTCAAAACCGGTTTTGCTATTTTGTTTAGTACAGGGTCCCCAATTGTTCGAATGTTTCTAAGTGCCATTTTCTTTTCCTCCCTAATAGCTGTTCATTGGATCATAATCAAACTGAATACTAATTTCCTTCATATATTCCGAATATCGAATGTATCCATCCACATATTTTATCATATCTTTTAAGTTTCTATCTTCTTTATCTTTCAAATAAAGAATCCGCCGGTAAATATCATTTGCTTTTGAGAGCCACGCTTTCGTCGGACCCATTACCTTTATTTTTCCCACTTCCTGTGCCTTTTCTTTTATGATTTTTCCTAAAAGTTCTGCTGCCTTTTCCACTTTTTCTTCAGAAGGACTGGCCATAAGAATGGCAACAAGATGCCCTGCCGGAGGATATTCCATCATCTTTCGGTATAAAATCTCTTCCTCATAAAATCCCAAATAATCATGTTCTCCCGCGAAGCGAATACTGTAATGGTCGGGATTATAAGTCTGAATCACTACATTGCCTTTCTTTGCTCCTCTGCCGGCTCTTCCGGATGCTTGTGCCAGCAATTCGAAAGTACGCTCTGCTGCCCTATAATCCCCTGCATACAAAGACAGATCCGCTGCCAAAATTCCTACCAGCGTTACCTCCGGAAAATCATGTCCTTTTACAATCATCTGGGTTCCCACTAAGATATCCGCATCATGATTGGCAAAGGCGGACAATATTTTCTCATGTCCATCTTTTCCCGAAGTCGTATCCGTATCCATGCGAAGCACCCTTGCCATAGGAAAGTCTTTCTTTACCATGGCTTCTATTTTCTGAGTCCCTGTTCCAAAGGCCGCGATATAAGGGGAACCACATTTTGGACAAAGCTTCGGCATCTTTTCTTCATATCCACAGTAATGGCATAAAAGTTTCTCAAAATTATGAGAAGTTAAAGAAATATCGCAATGAGGACATTTTAACACATGACCGCAACTTCTACAAGAAACAAATCCTGCATATCCTCTTCGGTTAATGAATAACATGGTCTGTTCTTTCTTTTCCAGTCGGTCCTCTATCTGCTCTCTTAACCGTTCACTAAAAATAGATTTATTCTTCTTTTTTAGTTCTTCTCTAAGGTCAATAATTTCTATATTGGGTAACGTTCCTTCCCCTGCCCTTTGTTCTATGGTATAAAGCGTATATTCTCCCGTTTGGGCCTTATAATAGCTTTCCACCGTAGGCGTTGCAGAACCTAAAATCACACTGGAATTTGTTATTTTTCCACGTTCTATTGCGGTTTCCCTTGCATGATATTTGGGAACGGTTTCGCTTTTGTAGCTTCCCTCATGTTCCTCATCTATAATTATCATTCCCAAATCAGGAAACGGGGTAAAAAGAGCCGAGCGAGGTCCAATCATAATATCAATTTCTCCATTTTTAGCTCGCATATACTGATCATAGCGTTCTCCCTGAGACATACGGGAATTTAATATACTAATTTTCTCCCCAAATCTTTTATAGAAACGCATAACGGTCTGATAGGTTAAGGCAATTTCCGGAATTAACATAATAACCTGTTTTTTTTCTTCCAAAACACCTTCTATCACTTCCATATATACTTCTGTTTTTCCACTTCCGGTGACCCCATGCAAAAGATAGGTCTTTCGAATTCCCTCTTTGTAATCTTTTAGAATCCCATTTACTGCTGTAATCTGTTCTAAATTCAAAGGAAAAATCTTGCCCTCCACTTTCTGTTTCTTTATGGGGTTACGGGAAATCACTTTTGATTCTATGGAAAGAAGGCCTTGTTTTTCAAGTCCGGAAATTGTTGTCTGGGCGATATTTAATTTATCCTTTATCAAAGAGGCTTCTACTATAGGTGTTTCTAATAATGCTTCCAAAAGCCGGACTCTTCCTTTGTTATTCTTCCTTAAAAATTCAGCAAGTGCCTCCTTTGCCTTTTCTTGTGAAGCTAAAAGGCAGATGTATTTTTTTTCTTTATTTTTTATTGTTTTTTTTACCGGAATCACCGTTTTCAAAGCATCGTTTATAGTGGAGCCATACGTTTCCTTTATCCAATAAGCAAGATGAATGAGCTGGGATTCAATCACCACTCCTTTTTCACAAATGGAATCCAGTTCTTTTATTTTATTTATATCCCATGCCGGCGTTTCTGACAGGCCTACAATATAACCTTTTATTTTTCGGTTTCCACGGCCAAATGGAATCTCTACAAGTGCTCCGATTACTGCAGATGCGGTTTGTTCCGGCTTTACAATATATTGATATGTCTTATCCAGATTTTCATGTGAAATATCTACAATTACATCTGCAAAAATCATTTATTCCTCCCTGCTAAGTGCTTCTACAACTTTTTCCATGTGCATTCCTCTGGAACCTTTTACTAAAATACCATCTCCTGCCATGGTATTTTCCAATAAAAATGCAATGGCCTCTTCTCCGGTATCAAAACTATATATGCTAAGGGCCTCTTTTGCACCTCTTCCAATGGCTTTTGCTTCTTTTCCTACCGTAACCAGCATATTAATCTGCCGATCCTGATTTCTTTCCTTTGCAATATATTCTCCTACTTCATAATGACATGATTCTGAGATTTCTCCTAATTCAAGAATATCTGCCAGAACCGCAATTCTGCGTTTTAGATCCTTCATTTCCAAAAGAACATGGATACCACTTTTCATAGAGTCCGGACTTGCATTGTAGGTATCATCTATAATGCGAATTCCTTTATTTTCAAAAATCTGACCCCGCATTGCCATAGGTTCATAGGCTTTCAGCCCAATTTTTGCAATCTTTGGATCTATTCCATATTGTTTCGCTACTGCCAAAGCCGCTACTGCATTTTCCACATTATGGATACCTAAAACAGATAAAATAATGGATTCACAGCAGTCTCCCAGAATGAAATCAAAAAAGGTTTCCTTCCCTTTAATTTCTATATTCTCAGCCCTTGCATCCGGACTTTTTCCCAATCCATAATAGGAATATTTAGTAAGAGAAGCTGCCTTCTTTGTTTCTTCCCACATAGAAATTTCCGGATTTTTCCCGATCTCCCACAGCAGTGGATCCTCTGCGTTCAAATATAACCGGTTACCTTCTTTAAAGGTATTGATTATCGTAAGCTTTTCTCTTCGTATATTTTCTTGGCTGCCCAATTGCCCAATATGAGATACCCCTATGTTGGTCATAACAACGGTTTCGGGCCTTGCAATATACGCCAGACGCTTCATCTCTCCTTCTTCACTCATGCCCATTTCAATCACAGCAATCTGTGTGTCTTCTTCTATGTGAAACATCATAAGTGGAAGTCCCACCTGACTGTTCATATTTCCGGCGGTCTTTAATACCTTATATTTCATACCCAGCGCTGCCGCAATCATTTCCTTGGTTGTTGTCTTTCCAACACTCCCTGTGATTCCAATAATTGGAAGTGTAAAGAGACTTCTATAGTAAGCTGCAAAGTCCTGGAGAGCCTTTTGTGTATCCTTTACATAAATACAGGTTCCCTGATTTCCACATTCTTCTTTTGTTTTATGCCGAGAGGTAAATGCTGCCACCGCACCCTGTGAAAAAGCCGATTCCATAAAATCATGGGCATCCACCCTTTCTCCTATAATAGGTACAAACAATGCCCCTTTTTTTATTTCCTTGGAATTGGTACTTACCGACGTAATGTTCTGTTCTTCTTCCCCCCACAGTAATCTTCCGTCTACCGCTTTTATAATTTCTTTTATTTGAATACTTTTCATTTTATGTTATCCTTCACTTTATATTATCCTTCATGAATGATTTCCTGAATAAGTACACGCTCATCCATAGGATATTTTTTTCCTTTGATTTCCTGATAATCCTCATGCCCTTTTCCTGCAAGAACGATCACATCCCCCTCCATTGCATTCTTTATGCAATAGCGAATGGCTTCTTTTCTGTCTAAGATAGAAATAAATTCTCCGTTGGCTCTCTTTACTCCACTTATAATATCGTCCACAATGGCCTGAGGGTCTTCCTCTCTTGGATTATCTGAGGTTACCACGGTAAAATCCGCCATTTTTGAGGAAATTTCTCCCATTTCAAATCTTCTAAGTTTGGAACGGTTTCCTCCACATCCAAACAAGCAGACAATGCGCCTTGGGTGATACTCCTTCAATGTAGATAACAGGCTTTCCAGTGCCATTGCATTGTGAGCATAATCAATCATAAGGGTAAACTTATCGGAGACCGGAACCATTTCAATTCTGCCCTTTACATTTACCTCATTCAATGCCTTCTGAATAATGGGTACCGGTACCTGAAAATGCCTGCAGATTGCAATTGCCGTTAATGAATTGTACACACTGAAAATGCCCGGTACATCAATTATGGCATGAAACTCCATATCTCCTTTTACATCATAAGCAACTCCAAGGTATCCCGGTTTTTTTAGAAGTTCCACATTTTCCGCACGGAGTGATGCTGTTTTTGAAAATCCAAAGGTTTCAATTTCACAAGTATGTCCTTCTATTATCGATTCATAGTAGGAACTATCTATGTTTAGAATTCCATATTTACACTGTTTAAAAAGCATGGATTTGCAGTGAATATAGTCCGCCATATCCTTATGTTCATTGGGTCCAATATGATCGGGTTCCAAATTGGTAAAAATCCCATAATCAAAGGTAAAGCCTCCCACACGGTGAAGCATCAGTCCTTGGGAAGAAACTTCCATTACCACCGCTTTGCAGCCTGCATCTGCCATTTTTCGAAAGGTTTCCTGTACAATATAAGACTCCGGTGTGGTGTTGCTTGCAGGTATCTGTTCTTCTCCAATTATAGTTTCGATGGTGCCAATCAATCCTGTTTTAATTCCTGCTTTTTCTAAAATAGAGCGTACCATATAGGTCGTCGTTGTTTTTCCTTTTGTTCCGGTAATTCCAATGGTTTTTAACTCCTTTGCCGGATATCCAAAATAAGCGGCTGCCATAAAGGCCAGAGCAATTCTTGTATTTTCCACTAAAATAACCGTGATTCCCTGGGGTACTTCCACTATTCTTTCCACAATTAATGCAGTCACACCCTTTTGTATCACTTCATTGGCAAAGTCATGACCATCCCTTACTGCACCGCTGATACAAACAAAAACACTGTCTTTTTGTGCTTTTCTGGAATCATAAACTAATTGGGATATTGGAATTTCTACGCTTCCCTTTACTACCTCATATGGCATCTTCTGTATTAAATCAAGCAGGGTTCTTCCATCTTTCATAACATAATTCCTTCCTTATGGATTTCTCCATCAAATACAACGGTTGCCGGCCCTGTCATAAAGATATGATGGCTCTCTCTATCGTAACGAATCATCAAGTCTCCTCCCAAAAGGTGTATTAAGACTTGATCCTCTGTTTTTCCATTTAAAATACAGGCATAAGCGCTGGCACAAGCTCCTGTTCCGCAAGCCAGTGTTTCACCGGATCCTCGTTCCCATACCCGCATATTGATTGTCTTTCGATCCAGAATTTGAACAAACTCGGTATTTACCTGTTGAGGAAATAGGGGATGCTTTTCAAATTTTGGCCCTATATTTTCAATAAGAAGGGAAGCGGTATCCTCTACAAACAGAACTGCATGTGGATTTCCCATAGAAATACAGGTCATCTCATAACATTTTCCCTCAATTTCAATGGGTTCTGTTTTTACAATTTCTTTATCCAATAAAACCGGTATTAAAGAAGGCTTTGTAATGGGTTCTCCCATATCTACTGTAGCTCCCACAACGTTTCCTTGCTGAATCTCAAGTTCCAGTTTTTTAATTCCTGCTTTCGTATCTATAGACAAGGAAGTTTTGTTTACAATTCCGTAATCAAATGCATATTTTCCTACACAGCGTATTCCATTTCCACACATTTTTCCTTGGGATCCGTCTGCGTTGTACATTTCCATTTCACAGTCTGCCACTTTGGATGGTTTTATTAATATAAGTCCATCTCCACCAATTCCAAAATGTCGATCACTAACAAATTTTGCAATTTTTGAAGGATCTTCCACTTTTTCCTGAAAGCAATTTATATAAATATAATCATTTCCACAGCCTTGCATTTTCGTAAATTTCATTCTTTCTTCTCCTTTTCTTTTCTCTCTTATTAAGGAAACTTTAATACTTAATTATATGCCAATCTGGTATTTGTGTCAAATTTTACAATAAGATTCCTCTGTTATTTTCCCCCCAACTATGATATTATAATACCGTTAAGACAACAAGGAGGCATTTCATAGTATGACAAAGCAAAAAAAAAATCATCTTCTGCTGCCCATCTGCATCATCGTGCTATTGGCAGCTTATTTGTTCATTGCACTTTATTATAAAGATCATTTTCAGTCGGGAACTTTTATTAATCATGTGGACTATTCCGGAAAAACCGTTGAAGAAGTTGAGGCTAATATTGCAAGTGAAATTGCAAAATATCAGCTTACCATTATTGGCAGGGAAGGTGTAATGGATGTTCTTTCTGGGGATGACTTTTCCTATGGTTATGTATCGGATGGGCAAATCGAGGAATTAAAGAAAAAACAAAACCCTTTTAAATGGCCAATTTCTTATTTTACGAAAGAATATCAGGAAATGGCAGCTACCTGCGATTATGATAAGAAGCGTCTTGTGGATTTAATAAAGGGTTCCCTCTTTTTTCAGCCGGATATCAGCCGCCCCTATTCCAATGCGGAAATCATTTCCGGTGAAGATAATTTTTATATTCAAAAAGAAGATTACGGAACCACCTTGGATATGGATAAAGTCATACAAGTGGTTATGGATAAAATTGGTACCAGTGAAATTGAATTTTCTTTGGAAGAAGAAAATTGTTACATAAATCCCACCATTCTCTCCAAGGATAAAAATATTCAAAAAGCCGTTAAACTTGCGAATCTTTATACCGGCCTTACCATAACCTATGATTTTGGTGATCGAAGTGAAGTATTAAACCATGCTATCTTAAGGGACTGGATTACTATCGATGATGCATTTACCGTTGTTTTGGATAAAGCAAAAGTGGAATCCTATGTGAATTTTCTTGGATATTACTACACTACTTTCGCCTCTACAAGAGATTTTACCAGATATGACGGAAAAGTAATACAGGTTCGCGGAGGCGATTATGGTTGGATTATCAACCGCCAGAAAGAAACAGATGAGCTTTACCAACTTCTTCTGGCCGGAAAAGATGTTACTCGGGAGCCACAATACCGGCAGACTGCCAGATCACGTAATAAAAATGATATTGGAGATACTTATATCGAAATTAACTTAAAGAAGCAAAGAGTCTGGCTCTATGCACAAGGTAAGAAGGTTCTTACTTCTGATGTGGTAACCGGTAATAAAAGTCGGCACTATGATACCCCAAAGGGAATTTACCAAATCACCTATAAAGAACGTAATGCTACATTAAAAGGTGAAAATTATAGTTCTCCTGTAAAGTACTGGATGCCTTTCAATAAAAATATTGGGCTTCATGATGCTTCCTGGAGAAAAGAATTCGGAAAAGATGTGTATAAGAAAAATGGTTCCCATGGCTGTATTAATATGCCGGAAGCAAAAGCAAAAAAATTATTTGAATGGATAGAAAAAGGAACACCGGTAGTCGTTTACTGATTACCGGTGTTTCCTTCATAATAGTGCTTTCTGCAAAGAGAAATGTAGGAATCGCTTCCACCCATCATAATCTGTTCTCCATTGTATATGACTTTTCCATTACTGATTCTGGCGTTGCAGTTCGCACCTTTTCCACACCAGCATACCGTTTTTATTTCTTCTATTTTATCTGCCCATGCCATAAGCCACAT
>JAVXEO010000049.1:15689-18307 GCA_036658435.1 Acetivibrio sp. | reverse complement strand
ACTGCTCTTTGAATATGAGACTTCATGGGATGGTTATAATGAAACCATGGTAGAACTTATGCGTGAGCGGTATGGTGAAAATCAAATTACCCATCAAAAAAAAGATTCCCTTATAAAACATCTTATATGTGCATTTGTCAATCCATTTACTGGAGTTTTGTTTGTATTGGCATTAATTTCCACGGTAACCGATGTGATAATCGCTTCACCCGCTGACCGAGATTTTACATCTGTAATTATCGTTATGACCATGGTAATTGCCAGTGGAACCCTGCGCTTTATACAAGAAATACGCTCCAACAAATCCGCCGAAAAACTAAGTGCCATGGTAAGGACAACCACAGCTGTACAAAGAAAGCCGGAAGGCAAGATTGAAATTGCACTAAGTGAGGTCGTGGTTGGCGACATCATTCATCTTGCTGCAGGTGATATGGTTCCCGCAGATGTGATCATTTTGCAGGCAAAGGATTTATTTATCAGCCAGTCCTCCTTAACCGGAGAAAGCGAACCTCTGGAAAAAGTAAGTCAAAAGTATTCCGACACTCACAGCAGTCCACTCGAGTTAAATAATCTTGCCTTTATGGGCAGCAACGTCATTAGTGGTTCCGCCCTTTGCATGGCTGTCGTTGTTGGAGATGACACCGTGTTTGGCTCGATGGCACAATCTATTACCGGAAAAAAAGTCGTAACCAACTTTGAAAAAGGGGTCAATTCTGTTTCCTGGCTTCTTATTCGTTTTATGATGTGTATGACTCCTGTGGTATTGTTTATCAACGGGTTCACCAAAGGGGATTGGCTGGAAGCATTTCTATTTGCTCTTTCCGTTGCAGTGGGTCTTACACCGGAAATGCTGCCTATGATTGTAACCACCACCCTTGCCAAAGGTGCGGTAAATATGGCAAAGAAAAAAACCGTCATTAAAAACTTGAATTCCATTCAAAACTTTGGTGCAATGGATGTTCTCTGCACAGACAAAACAGGCACATTAACTCAGGATAAAGTAGTATTAGAGTATCATCTGGACATTCATGGCAATGAGGATGAGCGGGTTCTGCGCCATGGGTTTCTCAACAGCTTTCATCAAACAGGGCTTAAAAATCTCATGGATATTGCTATTTTAAGTCACATGCAAGAAAAAGAAATGATAAACCTGAGCAATAAATATCACAAAGTAGATGAAATTCCATTTGATTTTAACCGTCGTAGAATGAGTGTTGTTGTGGCAGACGAAGCAGGAAAAACCCAGCTCATCACTAAGGGGGCCGTGGAGGAAATGCTTTCCATCTCAGCCTATGTGGAGTACCAGGGAAAAATTGAGACCCTGACTAACCGCATTCGCCGGGAAATTCTAAAAACGGTTGAAAAGTTAAACGCCGATGGTATGCGTGTTATTGCCGTAGCCCAAAAGACAAACCCATCTACGGTTGACATTTTTTCTGTAGCAGATGAGGCTGAAATGGTGCTCATGGGTTACCTTGCATTTCTTGATCCACCAAAGGAAACCACAAAAGCAGCAATTAAGGCACTGAAGGAATACGGGGTAGACGTCAAGGTCTTAACCGGCGATAACGATGCGGTCACCCGTTGTATCTGCCGTCAGGTGGGAATGAAGGTAGACAATCTTTTACTTGGCTCTGATGTGGAGGAAATGAATGACGAACAGCTCTGCGCCGCTGTGGAAGATACCAATATATTTGCAAAGCTTTCCCCGCAGCAAAAAGCACGCATTGTGGCATCCCTTAGAAAGAATGGGCATACCGTTGGTTTCATGGGTGATGGCATCAACGATGCTGCTGCTATGAAAGAATCGGATGTAGGCATTTCTGTTGATACGGCAGTGGATATTGCAAAGGAATCTGCAGATATTATTCTATTAGAAAAAGACTTGATGATTTTAGAGCAGGGGGTCATGGAGGGAAGAAGAACCTTCGGCAATACCATCAAATATATTAAAATGACCGCAAGCTCTAACTTTGGCAATATGTTTTCGGTAGTAATTGCAAGCGCATTTCTGCCTTTTCTACCCATGTTGCCCATTCAAATTTTAATTTTAAACCTGATTTATGACATTTCCTGTATGTCCATTCCTTGGGATAACATGGACAGTGAGTATCTGAAAAAGCCTAGAGAATGGAATGCTTCTTCCATCGGTAAATTTATGTTTTGGATTGGTCCCACAAGTTCTGTATTTGACATTATAACCTATATGGTGATGTTCTTTGTCATTTGTCCCACTGCATGCGGTGGTTCTTATGGTGCAAGTGGCGTAGATTCGGTGTTGTTTATGGCACTATTTAATGCAGGATGGTTCGTGGAATCCTTATGGTCACAAACACTGGTAATCCACATGATTCGTACACCTAAGATTCCATTTATACAAAGTCGTGCCTCTCTTCCCGTGCTTAGCATCACCACCATCGCCATAGCCATTGGCACAGTGATTCCCTATACCGCATTTGGTGCAGGGCTTGGAATGTCCCCACTTCCTGTTTTTTACTTTCCATGGCTCATAGGAATGATCCTGGGCTATATGGTGTTGGCAACCATCATGAAAAAATTATATATTAAAAAATACGGAGAATTGTTATAAATTACTTCCTATACCATAGGCAGGTTTC
>JAVXEO010000049.1:3855-15679 GCA_036658435.1 Acetivibrio sp. | reverse complement strand
TGAAATTGAAAGTAAGCTGTTCCATAAATATCAGTTATAATAGCTGTTTCCCACTTGGATATCGCCCTGTCAAAGGCAATGGATGGAAGACAAAAAGAATGGACACCCTGGCTCCCTTTGTTTCGGTTCTATTTTCAATTTTTAGAATTCCGTTATGGAGCTCAACCACTTTTTTTGTAAAAGTCAATCCTAAACCGTAATTATGATTTGTTCGAGATCCCTCTTCTGTGTAAAGTTCTTGCGTTGCTTTTTTCAGGCTTTCCTCAGAAAAACCTTTTCCAAGGTCTTTTATCTCGAACGCAATCTGTGTCCCATTGTCTGATATCGTCAGATCAATGGGACTGTTTTTATTGGAATATCGTACTGCATTATCTATAATATTTATAATGGCCCGTTTAAGAAGCTCCTTGTCTACATAGATCGAAGGGCATTTTGCAGTATTTTGTAAATTAAATTTAATATTTTTTGTTTTGCAAAGGGGTAAGGCATCTGCAGTAACCTCCCTTATAAAATCATGCAAAGAAATGAAGTCCCTTTGAAAAGATAAAGACTGGTTATTTACAACATCCATTAACCGTTCTACGTACTTTTCCATTGTGTGCGCACTTGTTCGAATGTAAGAAATCAATTCTTTATTTTCTTTCGAATCCTCTTCTTCAAACAGTAATTCTGCATTTCCCTTAATAACCGTCAAGGGTGTTTTAATATCATGGGCAAGTGCTGAAAGTTGGGATTTTTTTTGTTGTTCATTGTCCCATTGCCTGTTTAATGAAAGGATTAAAGCTTCTTTTAGTTTGTCAATGGCTTCCAAAGATGCATTAAATTCTAAAATTTCTGTAGGTTCTATTTCAAAGTCCAAGTCCCTTTCTTGGATTTTTTCTGCAGCGGTAACAATGGATATCAAATTTCGTTTCAACTTTTTACTAAATGTAAAAGCTGCGGCAATCGCAAGCAAAACAATACTTGCTAAAAGAACAGGCACGACAATTAGTTCTGGATAGGGCACGACTTTATGAAGACGGGGATTGCCAAAATGTGCCAGCATATCGTACTTAATAATGAGTATGCTGCCATTTGTCAGTATGATTTCTCTATAAAAATCATAGTATGATTTTTTTCTGCTTCCTAGCCAGGACTTTGTTTTTTCAAGATCTCTTTTTCCCATATTTCCTTCTACAAAGTCACCTGTATTGTTTATAAGAATGTAGCTGCAGTAAGGAGGTAATAAATCTTTATCAAAATTTTCCTTTAAACTTTCTTCTATTTGATTTAATTTTACCTCCGTATAATTAGCCTGCAAAACAAAACCTGATTGAAAAGCAAGGGATCCCATTATAGCAGCCGCAAGTATTAATACAATAATTCCCATTGAAAGACCAATTAAATGTTCTAAGAATAGTCTAAATATTGAAATGGTAGATTTTTTCTTTTTTATTTCCATTTATACCCCACTCCCCAAACTGTCTCAATAGGACAATCGCTGATTTTACATCGGATATTTTTAATATGGACACGAATAGAGGAAATATCACTTTCCGAATGAAAGCCAAATACGTTCTCCAGAATATTTTCAAGAGAAAAGACCTGTCCTTTATTCTTTGCCAGCAATTCACAAATTTCATATTCACTTTTCGTCAAAGGAATTCGATGGTTCTTGACGGTTATGGTTTTTTCCGACAAATCAAAAATACAATAATCCAGGATTAAACTTTGGTGTTTATCCCTATGTTCTCTGCGAATGTGTGCGTTTACTCTTGCCCTAAGCTCAGAAATACCAAAGGGTTTTTTTATATAATCATCTCCACCCGCCAAAAAACCATCCACGACATCTTGTTCCATTGTTTTGGCGGTTAAAAATAGAATGGGACAATCCATGATATTTCTATTTTTTTTGCAAAAGGTCAGACCATCCATTTGTGGCATCATGATGTCCAGCAAAATTAAATCTACATTTTTAAAATCTTTTGTTGTAAGCCCCCATGCAGAATTTTTTGTTACAACCTGATGACCATCTCTTGTAAGTGCTATTTCAATCATTCTACAAATTGCAGGATCGTCATCAATAACCAGAATTAGAGCCACGGTACTTCCTCCTTTAATCCTCTGGGGTTCTTCCCTCCCATTTGTTAAATATTAATATAAGTAAGACCATAAAAATTAAGGAAAACAAGAAAATGCACATCGTGCTTTCCATAATACCCTTATACTGAAAAAATTTTGTGTTCGATAAGCTGGACCTAAGTAAGCCTTCAGAAAACCGTGCTGCAATTCCCCAGGGAAGATACCACCAAATTTCATCACCAAGTCCTGTTAAAAGCAATGCGCTAAGTAAGCCTCCCACTATGCCTATTCCTATACCGAACCCTTTTCCAAAAAGGAAGCTTACCATATATTCCAAAACGTATAAAGGAATCACACTCAGTACTAATAAAACAGCCGTTTTAACATAAAATAAAAGTGAAAAGGTGGTATATCCGATCCTCATAAATCCAATTCCAAACCCTGCCAATGCAAGGAATGCAGACGCAAAGCCAAATAAAATCAGAGAAATCAACTTACTGATATGGGGAATATATTTTCCTTTCTCTGTGGTTAAAAGCATCTGGAATTCCCCTGCTTTTTCTTCCGTCTCCGCCAAAATAGAAGTTATGATTCCAATTAAAATAGGAAAAACAATGGATAATACTTGTATATATGTGGATAATTTATTTTCTTCTTTCCAGGGAGAAAAAGAATCATACCATACAAATAAAACAATTCCTATAACCGGAATGACAATATGAATCGCCCATAAAGGGGTGTGAAAAATCTTATAGATATCTGCTTTTAGATTGGCATAAAAAGTCATCTACTGTACCTCCCTTTTATTAAACCAGACTAAAGTAATCAAAGTGAAAATAAAATATAGTCCTATTGTTATAGCCATTCCTGTTAGTATCACTCCCTTATCGTTTAAGGGATGTCCCGGCGAAAGAGGCAGACCATTTGGCAGAATTTTAAGAATAGGGCACATAAGTCTTGCAGGAATAGCAAAAGGGAGAAACCATAATTTTGTTGGGGCAAAGAAAATACCAAATCCCATATTACAAATCAAACTTATTATAATTGAAAAAAAGGAACTTATTTTTTCACTGACATACATGAAAACCGGTATTTGCCATGCAAACGTTATGAACAGTACAAAGCTTGCTAGGAAGCTATGGGCAAAGGGAATCTCCATATTAAAAAATGCACCCACTGTAATCATGAAAGCAAAAAATATTAGGTTGGTAAGTAGCAGCATCCCTGTAATCATAAAAATCTGAGAAAGCCATAATTTCTTTTTATTCCTGCAAACCGCAAAAAGTCCATGTCGATTATGTTTTTTTTCTCCGGAAACGTTAAATGCTGCTATCATAGAGAGCGCACCCGGAAGAATTAATGTATACCACCAGTTAAATGCACCTTCCATAAAGTAATGTCCACCCATAAGAAGCATTGACAGCACAATGGGAATAAGAGGACTTAGCCAAAGTAATTTTAAAATAAAACGATGCTTTTGCTTTAAAACTTCGGATTTTAGATAATTAACCATGATAGGCACCTGACTTTCTTACAACCTCCATAAATAAACTTTCTAAGTCCTCATTTTTATGAATTTTGTCTTCATACCAAAGTCTTCCATCCGCAATAATACCTATATCATCGGCAATCTGTTCTACCTCAGATAATATATGGCTTGATAGGATAACCGTTATGTCTTTTTCCGAAAATGATAGAATCAGCTCTCTCAAATCCTGTATTCCAATGGGATCCAATCCATTTGTAGGTTCATCAAGGATTAACAGGGTCGGATTATTTAGGAGAGCCATTGCAATCCCCAGTCTTTGCTTCATACCCATGGAAAACTGTCCGGATTTTTTCTTTCCGGTGTTGGTAAGATTCACAATTTGAAGTACTTCTTCAATTCGATTATTGGGTAAATTATATAGCAGGGCTCTCACTTTTAAATTTTCAAAAGCCGTTAAATTTTCATAAATTGGGGGGGATTCAATAAAGGCACCTATCTTTATTAGATGCTTTCGTTCCCAAACCTTTTCATCAAAATAAATTTCTCCGGAAGATGGCGTTATCATGCCTGCTATCATTTTAAGGAAGGTGGATTTTCCTGCTCCATTCGGTCCAAGTAAGCCATAAATGCTATTTTTTCTAACTGTGATTGAAATATTATCGTTGGCTTTTTGCTTTTTAAAGTTTTTACATAAATTCTTTGTTGTTAATATCGTATCCATAAATATCCTCTTTTCTTTGTAATACTACAAAGATAAACAATATTTATAAAGAAAGTATAAAGATTCCTACTTTTTTTCTAAAACTTTAAAAAGCAGTTACTGACAAAACAAAATGTCAGCAACTGCTCCCTATGAGTCCTGGTGCTAAACCAAAATTCCTTGAAAGCTAAATTCAAATTCTATTTCTTTGGATATGTCTAAAAGATATTCTTCATGAGTTCTTGCTCCCCAGGTATCGTCTCCGCCAACTCCCATCTGCTGTTTTGAAACACGTACTACTGTATAATTTATAGGCGGCAGCTCATTGATATGCGTTGCATTTTCCAGTTCATGGGGTGTATAGGGAAGCGCTGAAAAGTTCATGTTATCTCCTTGAAAGAGGATTCCTCTTCCTGCCTGATTATAGACTTTCCCATAACGAACTTCTGTTTTATTTCCACATTCCTGTGGTGTTAAATATTTAGCAAGATTGTCTTTTACCTTATTTCGGTAAATTCCCAATTTTGCCCCCTGTTTCCGATCCCAGTACGTTTCCTCCGGTCCATTTCCATACCATTCCAGGTTATCAAAGTCAGCAGCCATTTTAAATAGGACTCCGAATTCTGGCATTTTTGATATTCCTTCTACCGGTGTATAGCGTAATTTGGTTTTAACCCTTCCGTCTGCCAGCACTTCGTATGATAGTTCACAGCTGCTCTGGGGCATGGTTGGAAGATAATAGGTATACGTTACCTTCACGGAATCTTTTTCTTCTTCAAAACGTGGATTCGGATAATTCTTTTCCCATAAGGACTGGCTGCATACCTGCTCATCCATAAGTAAGGGCGTAGGATGTAAATAAAGACTTGCCAGTTTCCAGTTTCCATATCTTGCAGGCATTCGGTTTGCCACATCATTATCTACCGGTGCTCTCCAAAAATTTGGCATTGGCATGGATTTAAACATTTCTTTCCCACCAAAACGATAAGAGGCAAGTCCGCCATGGAGGCTGGAGAAAAGAACTTCAAAATTCTCCCCCCTGACTCCTATATTATTCAATGCTTTTATGGTTTTAAGCTTCCCCTGGAACCGTTTCTTTTCTTTCTCCCGAATTACCTTATAAACAGATTCTCCAAATGCAACTTCATGTCCTCTTTTTCCCCATAGCATATCTTCTTTTAAGCAAAAAGACACGCGCAGAAGATATTCTCCGGGAAGGTAAAAATCATCCTCTGGTAATGGATATTCTTTCTTCTCCAAAGGGTTTACCTCTGTATTTAAAATGGTTTTCTTTTTTTCAACGCCATCACAGAACCAATAAAGGAAACAGTCATAAACCTTTGTATTGGTAAAAAGGTTCTTGTTTTGTATGGTTATTTTTCCATCTTCTATCTTGACGGATATATTCTGATAGTTGAACTTTACTTCCTGCATTTTGGGGGAAATCTGGCGATTTGCAGTCACGATTCCATTTCCGCAGAAATTATAGTCACAGGGACGATCATCAAAATCGCCACCATATAAATATTGAGGCTCACCAAAACGATCTCTCTTTAAAATTGCCTGATCCATAAAGTCCCAGAGAAATCCACCCTGATAGGACTCTTCCGTATCTGTTAAATCGGTATACTTGTGCATAGCTCCACAGGAGTTTCCCATTGCGTGGGCATATTCACAGCAGATATAAGGTTTTTTCTTATCTTTTGACAAAAATTCCTTGATTTCTTCTACCGGTGGATACATATGACTCTCAATATCTGTACTTTCCTTATACCTTTGATCCAATACCACGCCTTCATAATGTACGACTCTGGTTGGATCTAGTTTACGAAATAGCTCTGACATTTCGTAAATATTAATTCCACCATAAGACTCATTCCCACAGGACCAAATAAGAATGGATGTATGATTTTTATCCCGCTGATAAATAGAGTTCACACGGTCTAATACCATTTCCTTCCATTCCGGACGATCCCCCGGAACCACGTCTTCCAGCTTCATAAGTCCTGCCTTTACATATTGCCAGGAACCATGTGATTCCAGGTTTGTTTCATCCATTACGTAAATTCCATATTCATCACAGAGTTCATAAATTCTCGTTTGGTTTGGGTAATGACTGGTTCGAAGCGCATTTATATTGTTCTGCTTCATTATAACAATATCTTGTATCATTTCCTCTTCTGTCACGGCTCTTCCATGAATAGCACTAAATTCATGACGATTGACCCCTTTAAATACCATCCTTTTTCCATTCAGATACATAATGGCATCTTTTATTTCAAACTTTCGAAAACCAATTTTTTGGGGTATGACTTCCACCACATCCTGATTTTCATTTAAAATCTGTATCCATACATGGTATAACGCCGGATTCTCTCCGCTCCAAAGTTCCGGATTCTCTACCATCATAGATAATTGGAGATTTTCTTTTAGCTGCATCTGGTCTTTTTTTATAAGAACCCCTGCTTTTTCAAGTACAATTTCTACGCTTCCATTTAAGTTCGTACCTTCTATTTGTAAATCTATTTTCAGTTCTGCCTTTTTAAAAGTGTCATCAAGCAAGGTTTCTATCTTTAAATCCCATACATGAAGTTTCGGGATGGTATACAAATATACCTCGCGAAAAATACCGGAAAATCGAAAAAAGTCCTGATCTTCCAGCCAGCTGGCACTTGTCCACTTGAATACCTGTACGGCAATCTTATTTTCTCCTTCTTTCAAGGCCTCTGTCAATTCAAATTCCGAAGGTGAAAAGCTGTCCGTACTGTAGCCTACATAGATTCCATTACACCACAAAGCAAATCCGCTTTCCACGCCCTGAAAGGAAATAAAAACAGGCTCTTCCTTCCAATTTGTTGGAATATAAAAATATTTTACATAACTGCCTACCGGATTGAACGTGGTTGGAATTTCCCCCGGTACAATATCCTCCCATCCATCCCAGGGATACTGGGTATTTGCATACTGTGGTACGTCATATCCTTCCATCTGCATATTTGCCGGAACCTTAATATCTTCCCAGGATTTACAGGAATACTCTGCACTTTCAAATCCCTTGATTGTATGTGAATAATTTTTTCCATAAGAAAACTTCCATAACCCATTAAGAGAGTATTTAAATACTTCCTTTTTTTCAAATGCTTCCAGTTTACCAGGGTAGTATTTATGATCCGAATGCGCCTTTAACCGGTTCTCCATAAAAAATTCCGGATCTTTTACTTTATCATACTGAAAATTATTCTTTATCATAATGTAATCCTACTCCTTTTATGCTTCTTTTAAAAATGCTGCATAACCACATTTTGCTTCATATACATCGGCTTTACTTGTCATTTCCCAAGGGGCATGCATATTTAAAACGGCAACACCACTATCAATTACTTCCATTCCATAAAGTGCCAGGATATAAGCAATGGTTCCACCACCACCTTGGTCTACTTTGCCAAGTTCTGCTGTCTGGAAAGAAACCTTATTGTCATCCATAATTTTCCGAATATCTGCCAGGTATTCTGCATTGGCATCATTGGATCCACCTTTTCCCTTAGAGCCGGTAAACTTATTAAATACAATACCTTTTCCAAAAAATGCTGCATTTTTCTTTTCAAAACAAGAGGCAAAGGCCGGATCAAAGGCCGCGCTTACATCGGAAGAAAGCATTCTGGAATGAGACAAGCACCTTCTTAATTTAAGTTCCGTGTAGCCTCCCATTGCATTCAGCACCTCTGCTACTGTATTTTCAAAAAATCTGGACTGCATTCCGGTGGCTCCAACGCTTCCTATTTCCTCTTTATCCACCAGAACACAACACATTGTCTTATCTGTACTTTCCGCTTCAAGCATTGCTATTAAAGAAGTGTAGGCACAGACTCTGTCATCTTGTCCATAGCCAAGAATCATACTGGAATCCAATCCGGCTTCTCTTGCTTTTCCCGCAGGAACCACCTCTAACTCCGCAGATAAAAAATCTTCTTCTTCTATTTCATATTTATCAGATAAAAGTTTTACAATTCCTTCTTTTACTGCATCTTTTTCTTTTCCCTTTAATGGCTTACTTCCAACAATAATATCCAGGGCTTCTCCCTCAATTGCCTTTGCTGCTTTTTTATCCATCTGGTCTGCTGCCAAATGAATTAAAATGTCACTAATGCAAAATACCGGGTCTGTTTCTTCTTCTCCAATTACGATGTTCACAATCGTGCCGTCTTTTTTTGCCACAACTCCATGAATGGCAAGTGGAATGGTTACCCATTGATATTTTTTTACTCCTCCATAATAATGGGTATCTAAATATGCAATTTCACTGTCTTCAAACAATGGGTTTTGTTTTATATCAAGGCGTGGAGAATCCACATGGGCTCCTAAAATTCTCATGCCCTTCTCCATAGATTCTTTTCCAATATGATACAAAATAACGGCTTTTCCCATACAGGTTGCATATACCTTATCCCCTATATTTATTTTCTCATTTTTATCAAGGATATCTTTTAAATTCTTATATCCGGCAGTTTCTGCCATTTTAACTGCTTCCGCTACACATTCTCTCTCCGTCTTTCCTTTGTCTAAAAATGTGCGGTATCCTGCATTTAATTTTTCTAATTCTTTTATCTGTTTCTGCGTATAATTGTTCCAAGCGTTCTGTCTTTCCATTGGTATCTTCTCCTTACTTTTTTTTACTTTTTTTTATTTTCAAACAGAGAACCCATTATTATAAAAAGTCCACCTGCAAAAATCATGATATCGGATAGATTAAAAATCACTTTTTTTAATCTCCCTTTGTTGATAATAAAATAATCAACCACATAGCCCTTTTTTAAACGATCATAAAGATTGCTGAAACCTCCACCCGCAAGTAAAGAAGTTCCCATTTTTAAAAGAATATTTTTATTCTTTGAAAACAATTCAGCAAAAAAAACAATAACTCCACCCGCACAAACGCAGGATGCTCTTTTTACCCACTCTGGTTTTTTCTCCATAAAGTTAAGCATAGCCCCTTTATTGTGGTGTTTGGTTACTATAATTTTTCCCTTTAAAATCGATTTTTCCTCGCCAAGTACTTTTTTTTCTTCTATATAATTTTTTATAAAACCATCACCAATTAATATTCCCAAGATTATAATCACATAAATCATACACAGTCCTCCAGTATTTTAATCCATGGAAGGTATGGCTCCAAAAATTCTTTGTCCATTTTCAGATTGCGGTATGATGGATAGTGAACCACCACACTTTCTTTTTTCGAAATTTCCTCTGCTGCTTTCCTAATTGCTTCCAGATTTTTATCATAAACAAAATGAACCCTTGGGTTCTTTAATATTTTTGTTAAATCTACAAAATTGCAGGTAAGGCGAATTATATTAAAATCACTTTCATAGATGTAAACCTCTGCATTTTTGCAGATTTCCAAAAGTTCCTCAATATGATAACCCAATCCAAGACCTAGCACATGGTATACTTCTGCTTTCTTCTTTGCCCATTCCATTGCCAGGAAAAAAGCCTCCTGTTTCACATGACTGTTGGAATGGAAATAGAACTTTCCTTTTTCATCAATTGCTGCTAACGTCATAAGTCCACAGGACGTATATTCTACTGCATACCCTTTATCTAACAATATTTTAGGTTCTTCCGGTTCTTTTAATTGCTCATATAGTTGGTTATTCTTTGGTTGTAAAGCAAGCAGATTTAAATCATATATCTTCGTTGTGTATGGAAACTCTTCTTTTTCAATAATGAGTTCTTGTATCCGGCTAATAAGATTGCTTAGCTGCAGTTCATAAATATCGGCAAGCAAAAGAAAATCACCCTTTTTCTTGGCCTCTAAAATCCCCTCTACCATTGCAATTACAGACGCTTCCTCTACGGATAAAAAGTACTCCCTATTTTGTAAAATTTCTTCCAATACAAGGTGCATTTCTTCCGTTGAGTCTGCAATATAAGCAAAGGCCTGATCATATCTCTGACAGCGAAAACAATAAATTGCCTTATCTGTTTTTTCAATCAGCTTAATATTGGTTAAAAAAATCTTTCTTATCCTCTCATTCATATATCTCCCCCCATAGGCGTCCACTCCTGTGCTAATTTTTCATATCGCTCTGCCTGTTCTTCATTTCCCATGATTTGATAACAAGCTGCTAACCTCTCAAGTGGAAGTCTGCCTGAATAGTGAATATTTAAGATACTGGTTGCTTCATAGGCTGCATTGTAATACCATATAGCAGCCTCTTCATAATCTTTATCATCATAATAGTATTCCCCCAGTTCAAAGCAGATTTCAGAAGAGGGTTCACTTGCCAGCTCCTTGCAGGCATACTTCAGCAACTGGTTTACATCCTTTTTTAGGCGTGCTGCCCTTGACAAAATACAAGCTGCCTCTTTTACCTCTTCTATGCTTCTTTTTACATCCCCTGCTGCCTTTTTAAAATAAGGTTCTGCCTGTAGAAAGTCTTTCTCTGTTCCTGTAATATACAGTTCTCTTGCATACATATGATGAAGTTTTTTAGACAAATCCATCCCATTTTTCAGTAATCTTTGAAACGCATCAAAATCCCTTTTACTGTGATTGCATAAAGGTAAATGTTGAATTCTTATATCACTGTCATATACCACCGGAGTCAGAGAAACCGATTCATGAATAGGATCCTCCCAGGTGAACATTCTCTGTCTTTTGTACAATTTGGGACGATATTCCTCATCAAAATTATAGGTTGTATTATAGGAAAGCTGGTTGCAATAAATCATCTGTACAATCTCTATTTCAGGAAGCAGTGCTTTCTTTAAGTCGGCAAATTTCTTTCTATTTTCTTCATTGATAACTTCATCCGCATCCGCTACATAAATATAGTCCATGGTTGCTTTTTGAAAGGAGAAATTACGTGCTGCAGAAAAATCATAATTCCATTGAAAATCAAAAATATGGTGGGTGTACTTCTTTGCAATCTTCTTTGTATCATCGGTAGAGCCTGTATCTACAATGATAATTTCATCTACCAGATCACATACACTATTCAGGCACCGCTCTAAAACTGCTTCCTCATTCTTTACAATCATACATAAGCTAATTGTACTCAATTCTTTCCCCTCCTATCTGCCAAAAATATAAGCTAACGGTTTCAACTCCTATTTGTCAGCGTTTTGTCCAGATTGACTGTATAATACATAGATACTTTTTTTCCTCCGGATACTTCGACAATGCGCTTAACTGCAATGCTGTCAATATGAATCTGTTGTCCTGGCATAATAATAACAGAATCTCCCTGTAAGTTTGTTCCCGTAACATTGCAATTATAAATTACGCTGCCATCCATAAGCGCTACACAATCATTAACCAATGCTAAAGCCGTTCCAACTATTTTGCTGCCAGTAGTAGACTTAATGGCAATATCCGGTCCGGACTGGCTATCCGTAAGTGTTATACTGGTGGATATTGATTTTGTCAATAATGAGCTGTCCTGGTACTGGATAGTAATGGTATAGGTTCCTCGTTCTGCTTTTTTACATTCTCCAATTTCATTTGCGCCCCCTGCTGTCAATTTCACTGCCGTAAGCACTACAGAACTGCCATTTGTCAAAGGAACAAA
>JAVXEO010000049.1:0-3845 GCA_036658435.1 Acetivibrio sp. | reverse complement strand
CTTTGTTCCGGGTTCTGTTAAATCATTGGAATAATATAATCCATCTTTTTCAACCGTTGCACTGATACAGGTTGCATAACCGGCAAAAACACCACCTACATATTTTTGGATGCGAACCGCTGCCGTTTTATTTCCCATAAGATCCGTATCTACCTTCATATCCAATATGGGCTGATCTACCGAAATATTGTATCCCATACTTCCTGTTGATGGAATCGGTTTTACGGTGAGATTAAAACTATTTACCAAGGTTGTTCCATTTACTACCATGCTTATTTGATAATTATAAGTTCCCACAAAACTTCCCTGTGTTGAAAGCACAATCTGATTATTCGAAGCATCGTACGTTGCAAGAATCTGTCGGTTATAAGTTTCTTTTATGGTACAGGCTTCATTGGTTAATGGTATGGACGTTCCATATTGGTCGGCCACGGTAACATTAATGTACTCCTTGTAATCGGACACATAAATATTGGACATCTCAACATTATTTGTACTAAGATTCAAAGAAGTTGGGATCCGTTTATCTAAAATATTGATGGAAAACGTGTGCACTACTTCCTTTTCTCCTTCTCTTGCAATTACGTTTACCCGAACGGTTCCTTTTTTGATTGGTGTAATTCGTCCATCCTTATCTACAATCAGAGCATTATCATCCGAAGATACATATTGAACCGATGTATATCGAATCTCTTGTTTATTCTTATCTAATGCCCGAAAATGTAAATATCCGGTCTCACCCACTGCAATTGTAGTCACCGGAACATAAGACGCTCCATTAAAATCCGGTGCCGGTTTTACGGAGGTAATGGTAAAGTCCTTAGAGATTGCTTCCGTTGCTACGGCTTCTATACAGCGAACCGTTTTTTTTGCTATAATTGGCTGTGAAACTTCATCCTTTTTATAAGTAAGGGTCAGTTCTCCTGTTTTTCCAACCGTATACATATAAACTTTATTATCCGTAGTGCAGTATCCATTGGTAATGTTTCCGTTCATGGATACCGTTCCAGGAGCTGCAGCCGTTACGTTCATGTTATTTTCATCATAAAGTGCATATTCAATCTTAGTTTCTTTTCCTGATTCTACATTCTCTGTTAAAATTTCAGCTTTTTTTACTTCACCAACACTGGCAGTAAACGTTCTTGCATTATTTCCATAAGTAATGGTGTAGGATGTTTTATCTCGAAATGGTGTAAACGTTGTTATATATGCCATCAATCCATTGGCTGAAAATTCCACTCCTTTAGCCGCAATGGTGCCATTTCCGTTGGCTGCCATAATATTAAAATCCTCTGCTTTTACTTTTTTACTTGCATCGGCATTGAAAATTGCTGAAAACCGATTGGCATCTATTTGCTTTACAGAACTCAAAGATAGCCCAACGGTAACAGAAGCGGTATGGTATGCCAGTGTTTTTCCTGTTTTTGAGTTCTTTGCCATGGCTTTTACTGTATATTTTCCATCTTCCGATGGCGTCCATTTTCCTTCTGAGGTAATCTCCCCGGAGTAGTCCTTCCCTGTTGTGCTGGTTACCGCCCAGTATATGTCACTGGTGGTATTCGCCGGAAGTACATTCACATCAAAATCATACGTAGAGCCTACGGTAAGAGAGGTTAAGTCTTCCCCAATCTGTGAGGTATCCATGGTTACTTCCGTAGCCTGTACTTTAATTTTCACACTATCTTTTACCATTGCCAGAAGGTTCCCCTTGGCAGAGTAAACTTTTGCTGTCAGCGCCAGGGAGGTATCCTCTATATTTTCCTCTCTATTGGTTGCAATTGTAATTTTATTACTGGAAGTGTTTCCCTTGGCTATGGTTTCACCATATTTTAGTTTTGCATATTTTTTACCACTGCCGGAAACCACCCACTTTACTTTGTAGCCTTTTTTTACATTTTTCACCGTATACGTGTATATTCCATTGCATCCTGTATTCTCATATAAGGTGGTTCTTTCCTTTTTGTATTGGGGTTTTTCTGCTGCTTTCACGGTATATGGTATGGATGATACAAGTAAGGTAAGTGTTAGAATACCCATTATTTTTTTTAGATTTTTTTTCACTTTAATTGCCTCCTGTTTTATCGTATTATAAGTTTCATTTGCTAAAAAAAGAATCATTTTATTTACATTATAGATTATCTGCCCCTGATGTGCAATGAGGTTCCGCATTTTGTAAGAATTTTTTATTATACATTTGTACAATAATGCTATTTTTTTTCACTTATTGACAATTTCATAATATTTACTTGTATTTTTTGTAAATATGAGTTATTTTATTGTTAGTTAGAAATATATTAAAACCAATTTCTGTATAGGAGGTTATATTTACATGATAAGAATTTATAAGACAAAAGATTATAAAGCTATGAGCCGTAAAGCTGCTAATATTATTTCAGCTCAAGTAATTATGAAACCGGACTGTGTTCTTGGTCTGGCCACCGGTTCTTCTCCCATTGGCACCTATGAGCAGCTAACCGAATGGTATCGTAAAGGTGATTTGGATTTTTCTGAGGTTACTTCTGTCAATTTAGATGAGTATAAAGGATTGTCTCATGAAAGTGATCAGAGTTATTACTTTTTCATGCAGGACCATTTTTTCAAACATATTAATATTCCTGCCAATAAGACTTTTGTTCCAAACGGCGTAGAATCCAATAGTAAAAAAGCTTGTGAAGACTATGACGAGGTTATTCGTTCTGTTGGTGGTGTTGATTTGCAGCTCCTTGGTTTAGGACATAATGGTCATATTGGTTTTAATGAACCAGCCGATGTTTTTGAAAAAGAGACACATTGTGTGGACTTAACCCAAAGTACCATTGAAGCCAATGCTCGTTTTTTTGAGACACGGGAAGATGTGCCAACTCAGGCATATACCATGGGTATTCAAACCATTATGCGGGCGAAAAAGATTTTAATCGTAGTCAGTGGTGAAGAAAAAGCAAGTATTGTAAAAAAAGCTTTCTTCGGTCCGGTTACACCACAAGTACCGGCATCGATTCTTCAAATGCACCCAGATGTTATTTTAGTTGGGGATGAAGCGGCTCTTTCTCAATTAGATTTTTAATAAGTTTAACTAAAGTTTTAAAAAGAAGATAAGCATTTTTATTTTTATGCTTATCTTCTTTTTTATTCCTTTATATCCGATTCTTCTTCATTTCCTTCTGAATTGGTCAGTTCGATTTCTGTCATATCAATGATATATTCTTTTTCTAAATATTGAATCTTACACTCAAAACGTATATAGGTCATACCCAATTTTAAATTCTTCATGCGGTACAGGGTTTCCATATGCTCACTTTTTTCTGCTATCATAGAACGGATTTTTCCAACAACTCGTTCATAGTCTGACTCCACTACATTGGCTCCCACATAGTCAAAGGCATCAATGTTTTCAATGACAACCTTCTGTAACCCACGTAAATCATAAAAGGTACGATTGGCGTATACAATCTTAGAGTCTTTTCCACCACTTCCCCTTGTAAGACGCAGTCTACAGATTCCGGCTTGTGAATTATCAATAATTTCTTCAATATTGTGTCGGACTTCTTGATTTTTTTTCATAATTTGAAATTCAGCCTGAATATTTTCTACTTCTGAAAGACGCAGAAGATTCTCAATTCGTTTTAAAATAACCGTGGGGTCAAATGGTTTTACAATTACATCAACGGCTCCTAATTCCAGTGCTTTTATTTCATCTGCCTGTTTGCTCATTGCCGTAACCACAACGGTTGGTATATGTCTAAAAATGTTATCCTTAACAATCTCATGGAGAAGTTGAAAGCCATCCATAACCGGCATCATAATGTCCGTAATTATCATATCAATGGTTCTTGAGTTTTCTTTTA
>JAVXEO010000048.1:0-18352 GCA_036658435.1 Acetivibrio sp. | reverse complement strand
TCAAAGTCAGCTCATTTATAATATCATATGTGTATGAGCTTGTCAACACTTTTTTTAAATTGTTTTTATTATATCAACAATTCAAACGGAGAAGGAGGGATTTGAACCCTCGCGCCGCTATTAACGACCTGCACCCTTTCCAGGGGTGTCCCTTCAGCCTCTTGGGTACTTCTCCAAATAGTCTGTTATTGACCGATATGCTTTTATCAATAAAACCGTCTTAATTTCTTTTGGTTTTATAACGGAGAAGGTGGGATTCGAACCCACGGCCCCTTACGGAGTCACCGGTTTTCAAGACCGGCTCCTTAAACCACTCGGACACCTCTCCAAACGTTGCTTTGCTAGTATATCACTCCATTTATCATATGTCAATACCTTTTTGTACAAATTTTGCACGTAATTGACACACTTTTATTTGTCTGCTTTTAGTAAAGCTTCTGCCACCATAATATCTTCTGGTGTTGTTATCTTTATATTTTTATAACTTGTTTTAACCATAGTCACCGGGTGGGTTCCATATCGTTCTAAAACCATAGCATCATCTGTAATATCTTCTTTATTTTCACTCATCATTAAATCATAGGCCTTTTTTATTAAAGAGTACGCAAATACCTGAGGTGTTTGTACGATCCACACATCTTTTCTATTAAGGGTCTTTTCCACCATATTTTCTTCACCCACGATCTTTATTGTATCTTTTGCGGGCATTCCTGCAATGCAAGCTTTATCTTTTTGTACTCTCTTTTTTAAATTATTGATTTCCTGAGAATGAATCAGGGGTCTTGCTCCATCATGAATAAAGATATAGTCTGCATCCTCTGCTTTATTTATACCATTATACACGGAATCGTACCTTTCTTTTCCCCCTGCTATAATGGCTTTTACCTTTTTAAAATCATATTTTTCTATGATGTTCTTTTTGCAGTATTCTATATCATCTCTTCCGACTACTACTATAATATCGTCCACTTCACTTTTTTCAAATGCTTTAATCGTATAATAAAGAATGGGTTTTCCATCTAGTTCAAGATATTGTTTTGGAATATTTGTCTCCATTCTCTTTCCTTTTCCACCGGATAAGATGATTGCTGTTGTTTTCATACGAATCGTACGACTCCTTTTATCCCCTATTTTATAATCGCTGTCCAATTTTTAAATTAGGTACTGCATTTAAATCCAATCCATGTCGTGTTCCATTCATAAATTCATAATATCCCGCCACACCAATCATAGCACCATTGTCTGTACAAAAAATGGGGGATGGATAATATAATTTCAATTTATTTTTTTCACAAGCTTCTTTCATGCTCTCTCTTAAAGCAGAGTTCGAAGCGACTCCACCTGCAATTGCTACCTTATCCATTTTATACTCTTTGGCAGCTTCTACGGTTTTTGAGACCAATACATCCACTACGGAATCTTGAAATGCTCTTGCTATATCTGCAGGTATTATTTCTTCTCCCTTCATTTTACATCCATTTATGTAATTAAGCACCGAAGATTTTACACCGCTAAAACTAAAATCAAATTCAAAGCCATTAATATGTGCTCTTGGAAATGTAATGGCATCTTTTCTTCCTTCTTTGGCCAGTTTGTCAATTTTAGGCCCTCCCGGATATCCAAGACCAATTGCGCGAGCTACTTTATCAAAAGCTTCTCCCGCTGCATCATCTCTGGTTCTTCCAATTATTTCATATTTTCCATAATCGTTAACGGAAACCAGATGGGTATGTCCTCCCGAAACGACCAAACACAGAAACGGTGGCTCCAAATCAGGGTTTTCTATATAATTTGCGGAAATATGTCCTTCTATGTGATGCACGCCCACTAAAGGTTTATTGGCTGCATAACAAATTGCCTTTGCTTCTGCAACTCCAACCAGCAATGCTCCTACTAAGCCAGGTCCATAGGTAACTGCAATTGCATCTATCTCATTCAAGGTTGTGTTGGCTTCTTCTAATGCCTCCATAATAACCTGATTGATTTTTTCGATATGTTTTCTTGATGCGATTTCCGGCACGACTCCCCCATATAGTTTATGAAGTTCAATTTGCGAAGAAATCACATTAGATAAAACGGTGCGTCCATTTCTTACAACCGATGCTGCCGTTTCATCGCAGGAACTCTCTATCCCCAATATTAATATATCTTTATTTTTTTTATTATCCTCTATTTTGTTTTCTATCTTGTTTTCTATCTTGTTTTCTATATTTTTATCCACCTTTTCACTCCTTGCATATTACAAATAAATCAAGTAACTTTTTCTCCCGTAGTGCTCTTTTCACCCTTTATATTATCTTTACTTTAAGTCCTCAGCCGCTGCCAATTGCCAGTGAGCAATTTTCCATCTTCCTTTATTGTCCTTACGAAGTAAAAATTGTTCATTGGTTCTTGCAAAATGACTTTTCTTTCCAGTTTGCTGGAGCAATATGGATATTTTTAATGTAGCGTATTTTTCTTTTTTAATGGTTGCATAATCTGTTTCACTTGCCAGTTGAACATCATAACTGGATATTCTTTGTTTATTTTCATGATAGCTCTCTATATCCGTACGTAATCCATTTAAAAAGGTATTGGGGGGATTTTTTTTAAGTAGTTCGTCATCAAATAAAATTCTCAGCTGCATTGCCAGCTTTTCTAACTCGGTATCTTTTATTTCATCATTGTACATACATTCGGTAATTCTGCAATATAGCTTTAATACTTCTCTTGGCGTTCCCGGATAGTTGTCTTCTATATTCTTCTTAATTAATTTTCCTGCTTCCGTTGTTGGATTTGCTTCTTGTGATGTTTGTTTTTTTTGGGTTATATAATAAAATCCTCCTATAATTAATACCGTTAGAGCTAATAAAATACCTATGGTAATCATGGCTGTTTTTTGAGTCTTTTTCATATAGCCTCCTCCTTAGCACTATTCTTCTTTTAAGAATTCCAACATCCTATTCTTTCCATCTTTTCCTATTTCTGTTTTTTCGAATATTTTTTTTGTGTCTTTGAGATAAATTTCCGGTCTTACCAAAGAGGGGCTAAAATGCGTAAGCCAAAGTTCCTGTACTTTCGCTTTTTTTGCTACCTCCGCTGCTTCATAAAATGTCATGTGTTTATATTCTCTGGCCTTAGCTGCCTTTTCCTTCTCCCCATACATACCTTCACAAATCAATAGATCCGCATTTTCTGCATTTTCAACAAGGGATTTTGTAGGTCGGGTATCGGTACAATAAATTAATTTAATTCCTTTTCTTTTTGCTCCTAACACCATATCCTGGGTATAAACCTTTCCATCTATTTCAACAGTTTCTCCTTTTTGCAGGCGATTCCATGCCTGTTTTGGAACTTGATTTTCCTGTGCTTTTTCCGAAAGGAAGCGTCCTGCTCTCTCAACTTCAATACTGTATCCATAGCACAAAACATTGTGATTTACTTTAAATGCTTTTATTCGATAATCATTGATATGAAATTCCTGAACATTTTCTTCTATTTCTATAAATTGAATAGAGAAGGGGAGCTCCGGTGCTATGACGCGAAGCGCCGTTACTACTTTTTCCAATCCTTTAGGGCCAATCATCGTAACCGGTTCTCTTCGGTCTGCATTTCCCATTGAAAGGAGTAACCCGGGAAGTCCGCTGATATGGTCTCCATGATAATGGGTAAAACATATAATATCTACCGGATGAACACTCCATCCTTTTTCTTTAATTGCAATCTGCGTTCCCTCACCGCAGTCAATTAAAAGACTGCTTCCGTTTAGCCTTGTCATGAGGGAAGTTAACCATCTTTCAGGGAGCGGCATCATGCCTCCCGTTCCCAATAAACACACATCTAGCATCTGGTGTCCTTTCTACTTCTATTATCTTTTAAACAATCTCTGAAATTTTTTCTTTTTTTACCGGAATCGTAAAATTGCGAATCCACTGGTCATAACAGGTTTCACATACTCGAAAAGAATGTTTTTCAATATCTTTTTCGGAAAAGTAACCCCATTCCTTTGTTACCAATAAAAAGTCTTCTCTGTAAATTCCATTCTCTTTTTTTATCTTTTTTCCGCAAACATTGCACTGTACTTCTTCATTCATTTTCTTTTCCTCCGTTATAAATTATAAAGACATGTTTCGCTCATTTTATTATATAGGCTCTTCAAAATCTTTCATAGAGGTAATTACTGTCATTATCCATGCATCTTCCTTTGGTCTTTCATAAAAACCCGGTCTGATACCAAGTTTCTCAAATCCCATTTTTTCATATAGCCGGATCGCTTTTTTGTTGCTTTCTCTTACTTCAAGTGTAAACTGCTGAATTTGCCGCCGCTTACCTTCCTTAAATAAAAAACAAAGCAATGCACTACCTATTCCCTCACTTTGTTTTTCTTTTTTTACAGCGATATTATTGATTTGACCTTCTCCTGCAACTACCCATACACCACAGTATGCAAGAATTTCTTCTTTTTCTTCGGCTACCAGATAAAGATTCGCTTCTTTTTTTAAAGATTCAGAAAAACTTTGATAAGACCATGGCAGGGTAAAACTATCCCTTTCGATTTTGCAAACCTGTTCCAAATCTTCTTTTTCCATTTTACGAAATACCATATATGCTCCTATATTCGTTATTTATGAACTATTTTCCATGGATATATTTGTTACATTTTTAGGTGTTTTTTATCGGTTGTTTTTCTGCTCTTTCTCTTTCCGCTTGTGACAGTCTTAGATAATCGGGCTTATGCTCCACCGCGGTTTCGATTTTTCCCTGTTTATATAACTCTTCTGCCCTAGTGCAGACTGCACCGGCTCTCTGCATTAACAAATGCTTTGGTGCAAATAAAAACTCTGTCTTCATATTTTTTTCAATGAAGTCTCTATATACTCCCACACCATCTCCAAGAAATATAACCTTTTGCTTTCTTTCCTCTAAATCTTCCATAAGCTCTTCAATGGAAATTGCTTTTTGCTCTGAAATTATCTCAAATTTTTCTCCTTCAAACCGATAAAGTCCGGTATAAACCTGGCTGCGTCTTGCATCCATGATCGGGCAAATGAAAGCTTCACATCCAAAAAAATTATAGGCAAGTCCCTCTAATGTTGGTACTGAGATAATGGGTTTATTTAGTGCCAGTGCTAATCCTTTTGCGGTAGCAGATCCAATACGTAATCCGGTAAAGGAACCCGGTCCACCCGCTACTGCAATCGCATCTATTGTTTTAAGTTCTGTCTCTGTCATTTTCACAATCTGCTCTATCATTGGCAATAGGGTCTGGGAATGTGTTTTTTTGAAGTTCGTAGTATATTCTGCCAGCATAACCCCATCTGAAAATAAAGCGGTGGAAGCCACAATGCCGGAACTATCTATTCCTAATAATTTCATTTTTTAAAAACTAGCTCCTTCCATATAGAAGATTTCTCGATAATCAAAGCCTTTTTCCAAATTCTTTTTTATCTCTACGGTCTGGGCGTTCTGTGGTATTAGTTCCTTTATTAAATTTGCCCATTCAATGAGACACACACCTTCTCCATAAAAATAATCCTGGTATCCTATTTCCTCCATCTCTTCAAGATCGCCTATGCGATAAACATCAAAATGATAAAAGGGAAGTCTTCCATCCTCATATTCTTGAATAATCGTAAAGGTGGGACTGCTTATGGGTTCCTTTATTTTAAGTCCCGCAGCAAAGCCTTGTGTAAATACCGTTTTGCCTACCCCCAGCTCTCCAATCAAGAGAAATATATCCCCTTTTTGAGCACTTTTTCCCAATTTCTCTCCAAAGGCAAAGGTATCCTCTTCTCTAAGACTTTCTATTCTCATACTTATTCTCATACTCCTTAATGCAGTTTACAAACAGATTTTTCCAGGTTTTCTTTCATAAGAAGCTTAAATTCTTCTACATTTTTTCCTATTTGTTCTTTTGGAATCACATTTGCATTCATAACGGTCATATATACAAAAAATGCTTTTTTTGTCTCCACTACCTTACGAATTTCCTTCCACTCGATGGTATTGGATTCTCCATTTTGACTCACTGTAATTCCCTTTTTATCTACCAAATAATGCAATGGCTGCTTAAACACTTCGTTTCGTTTAATCTGTTGTGCCGCTTTCATACGCATTTGTAATGGTTGTATCACAGTAAATAAAGATGCCATCACCAATAAGACCAATAACTGAAAAGTATCTCTTTTTCCTAATTCTAAGAAAAAAGCTATCAATGCACCTAAGCTCAAAATCACTCCAAAAATACCGGAAAAGCTGGTGTAAAAATGTCTCATTAAAAAATGGTATAAATCATTTTTTGATACCTGTGTGCTAAACTCTACTTCTTTCATCCTTATGCCTATACTCCTTTCAAGGCCCAAAGACCTTGTAATTTTTATCATGGTTTCTTACCCATATTATAACAGATTCTTTCTAATGCGTAAAGTATCTCCACAAATCCCTTTACAGTCCACCCTTCCTATACTAAAATGAAGATAGCTTAAAACTATTTGTAAGAAGGAGATATTCATGTATCACTATTTGACAGCGTTCCTACATAGTAATCCTATTTTTTCCATTGCCCTTCGTTTGATTCTCTCTTTATTTTGCGGCGGTGTGATTGGTTTTGAAAGAGCCAGAAAAGGCCGCCCTGCCGGTCTTCGAACCCATATTCTGGTGTGTATGGGGGCAACACTTGCCATGATGACAAACCAGTTTCTTTATGAAGAAGGTTTATCCACTGATGTTGCTCGTATGGGTGCTCAAGTTATCAGCGGCGTAGGTTTTATCGGTGCTGGTACTATCATGGTAACCGGACAGCATAAGGTAAAAGGATTAACCACCGCCGCCTCTCTCTGGGCAAGTGCCTGTCTGGGGTTAACCATTGGCTGCGGCTTTTATAGTGCTGCTATCTTGGGTGTATTTTTTATTTGGTTCGTTACTAGTTTTTTACACCGTTTGGATGTTCCTATTCATTCCAGTTCTACTTTTTCAAGCTTTTATATTGAACTTCGTGATATAAAATCGGTACGCTATGTTATTACTACACTAAAAGCCGACGACATCCACGTTTCTGACCTGGAACTTGTCCAAGGGAATGAAATAGGCAAATCTCCCATTGGGGCAACCCTAACTCTTCATACCAAGTACAAAACTTCCCATGACGACCTCTGTCTTTTATTAGAAACCATTGAAGGTATTGAATTTGTAGAAGAATTATAGCCTTTCAAAGAAAAAATACATTGGGGCTGCACTTACCAGGTAGAAAGCATTTTCCATTTTCGTATCTGTACGTATTGAAAATCTATGTATTTATAGATATCATCCGGTTTTAGAATTCGGTACTCTTTGATTATCCATTGAAATCGTTTTTCCAGTGTTTCAATAGACACAATTCTTTCATTTTCTTTATTTCTGGAGATTTTAAGACTATCATTTTCTTGAAGTATAAATGCCTTTAATGATGGAAAGCCGTACCACTGTACGGCTTTCATAATACCATTTAGCAACTCACGTTCTTTTTGGGACAATTGATTTTCCAGAAATTCCTGAGGAATGGTAAGATTTTTATCAATATTTTTTTCTGCCTCAAAATAAGGTATTTTTTCCGGAGATATTTTATACTCCATATCAAAAAATGTTTTTCCATACATTCCCACATGAAATCCCTGAACAAGGTAAAGCAGGCAGCGGAA
Organism: Acetivibrio sp.; assembly: GCA_036658435.1. Lineage (GTDB taxonomy): Bacteria > Bacillota > Clostridia > Lachnospirales > Lachnospiraceae > DIGJ01. The sequence goes on along the minus strand of JAVXEO010000048.1, from coordinate 10,697 downwards.
CCCTTCCATTGAAAGAGCTCCCTCCCAGCAATTTTTTAAATAGTAAAATAAGATTCCGGTTTTTGAAAAGACCGCCCTTTCAAAAATGGCTTTTATACTTTTTTGATAGGCTGTTTTGGTAATGTTATTTGAATTTGCCGAAATTAATTTGTAAAAAGAAGCCGGATTATCCTTTATTTCAAAAAGTTTATCTGAATATTCACGAGATGGATTATCTCCCTCCAAATAGCGAATAATGGTAGTTTCTCCCCAGCCTAACACTTTTGCAAGAGGTTTTTTTCCGATGTGATACCTCTGTAAAATAATTCTTATATCCTTCGGAGTAATCATTTGTGTATCCAATTGTTTCCTCCTTTATGTGCTTCTATGGAACATTAGAAACTTTCAATTAATTCCGCAACTTTTTTTGAAGCATTTCCATCATCCCAGGTATTATACTTTTTAACAAAGCTTTGATACAAGTCTTCATACTTTTCTTTGGAATACTCTTTCATATCCTTTAAGAGCTGCTCTGTTGTTTCAGAAATCGGACCCGGTGCTTCTTCCTGCAGGTCGAAATAAAATCCCCGCAGCTGATTTTTATATTTTTCAAGATCATAACAATAGAAAAAGATCGGTCGTTTTAACACACTATAATCAAACATAACGGAAGAATAGTCCGTGATTAACCAGTCGGCTACCAGGTACATTCCTGTAATATCATCTTCAATCTGGTAGATAAACCCTTTATAGGGAGTCCAATCTATACAATCATTAATCAGGTAATGATATTTTACAATCATTATGTATTCTTCTTGAAGATTCTCTTTTAATAAATCAAAATCCATCTTTGGAGTAAATTTATAATGTCCCTTTTCATCGTATTCATCATCTCTCCATGTAGGTGCATAAAGAATAATCTTCTTATCCAGCGGAAGCCCCCATTGTTCTTTAAGTTCTTTTATAGTCTCTTCCTTGTTGTTTTGTATCAGCATATCATTCCTTGGATAACCAATTTCAAGCATATTTTTCTTAAAGTCAAAGCATCTTTTGAAAATCTCACTAGAATACGGATTCTGGGAAATAAGGTAATCCCAGGTACTTGTATTTTTTCGAAAATTTTCTTTGTACTTTTCAATGGAACTGCTCTTTGCCATAAAAACATCATCCATATCCAATGCCAATTTTTTTAAAGGTGTACCATGCCAGGTTTGAATATACCTTACATTTTCTTTCTTTTTTAGGAAGCCGGGCTGTCTACAGTCAAAGACCCACACTTTGGCAACTGCCATATAGTACAAATATTTTAGTCTTGCATAAGATACAATTTTTGCTTTTCCCGGAATCGATACCTTGGTATCTCTAAAAAACCAAATGCACTGATATTTTTGATCCATTTGATTTTCCACCATATATTCATAAATATATCTGCAATTTCCAGTATAATTTCTTCCCATACTGCAATTAAATACAATCACATTTTTTCTTACCGGCAGCACCTGATTCATAACATTGTATAAAATAATTGCTGTTTTTTTTATTATCTTTTTCAGTATTTTTTTAATTTTTTTTATCATAATTACCTGTCTCCACTATTTTTCCAAGGTCTTCCTTTATTTTTGTTGTTGAAATTCCATCGGTACGTGGAAGATAAATTACTTCACAATATTCTTTCAAAAAATCAAACTGACCCTCCCAATCGTTTCCCATAACGAAGGTGTCTACCTGATTGTCTACCACATCCTTAATCTTCTGTTCCCATGTATGTTCCGGTATCACTTCATCCACATATTTAATTGCCTCCAAAATAACTTTTCGGTCTTCATAAGAATGGTAAGCCATTTTATGTTTAAGGGAATTGAATTCATCAGAAGAAAGAGCAACAATTAAGTAATCCCCTTGTTCTTTTGCTCTTTTCAAAAGATTAATGTGCCCAACATGCAGCAAATCATAAGTACCATACGTAATTACTTTTTTCATATTTTAATCCCCTTCTTTACTCCTGCTCCAACTTTTCCAGGTAAATTTTACTAACTTCTTCTACGGTGCCTTTTGCAATCAGCCTGCCTTTTTCTAAAAGAATCGCTTTATTGCAAAGTCTTTGTACTTGTTCCAAGGAATGGGACACAAAAAGTACACTGATTTCATTTTCAAACATACTCATGATTTTTCGCTCACTTTTTTTACGAAATTTAGCATCTCCTACTGACAAAACCTCATCTAAAATCAAGATTTCAGGTTCTACAACCGTAGCTATGGAAAAACCAAGTCTTGCCTTCATGCCGGAAGAATAATTTTTCACCGGAACATCTATAAATTCCTTTAACCCTGAAAATTTAATTATTTCATTGTATTTTTCTTCAATAAAAGCTTTTGAGTATCCCAATACAGCACCATATAAAAAAATATTTTCTTTTCCTGTGTACTGCGGATCAAATCCGGCCCCTAACTCCAGCAATGGAACAATCTTGCCTCTTTTATTGATAGTACCTTCCGTTGGTTTCAAAACACCCGATATAACCTTTAGAAGCGTGCTCTTTCCTGCTCCATTCAAGCCTAATATACCAATATGGTCTCCCTTTTCCATTTCAAAAGAAACATCCCTCAGTGCCCAGAATTCGTCATAGGTGATTTTTCTTTTCAACAGTTTAATAACATATTCTTTTAAATTATCCACTTTTTCCTGACTAAGGTTGAATTTAATCCCCACCTTGTCAACCTTTAGTACTACATTCTTTTTCAAAGCGTAATCTCCTATACGTGCAAAATAAATTCATCTTGTTTCTTGTAGAAAATATAAATTCCCACAAACAAACTTCCAAAACTGAAAATAATCGAAGGAATCAAATATTCTAAGCTAAGAGGTTCTCCAAATAAAACAGCTTCTCGGAAATTTGCAATTATATGATATACCGGATTAATCTTGAAAATCCAGGCATTTCCTGTTTTTACCAATCTGGAAGGGTCATAAAAAATGGCACAGGAATACATAATCAGCATAAGTGCCACACTCCACAAGTATTCCAAATCTCTAAAGAACACATTTAATGTAGCCAGAATCAGTCCTACACCAAGTGACATAATAAATATTAAGGTAAGAGGAATAATTGCCTGAAGAAGATAAATGGTAGGCTTTACCTTTAAAACAACAGAAACACCAATCAACACAATTAATGAAATCAAAAAAATGATATAGTTATAAATTACTCCGGATAATGGATATATGTATTTTGGCACATATACTTTTTTCATCATCTTAGCATTGTTTTGCACCGATTTCATAGCGGACTTGGTTGCCGTGGAAAAGAAAGAGTAGATCAGTCTTCCGGTTAAGACATACACAGGAAATGACTGGTCTGATTTTCCATACCATCCGCTAAATACAACCGTTAAAACCATCATAGTAAGCAATGGTTCCAAAAGTGTCCATAAGATTCCTAGATAAGACCTTCTATATTTTAATACAATTCCTTTTTTTACCAACTCATATAGAAGGTATCTATATTTATTAAAATTATCAATATATTTTTTCACCCTTTATCTCCTGCTTTACCGTTTCTATTTATTCCAAATCATAATGGTTTTACCCAAGTTCTTTTGTATGTCCACTTCAAATGCCTTTTTCATATCTTCTATGGAATTAATTTCAACTTTTGCACCTACCAGATTGCTTAGATAGGTTAAAATTTTTGGATTTTTTTCATACATATCTACTGTTTTTTTAAAATCTTCCCGACCGCTTCGGCTGCTTCCAAACATACGCAGACCTTTTTCCAAAATCATTCTGGTGTTGATTGGAACCGGATATTCCGAAACTCCCAATATAGAAATACAACCTTCCGGATTAATATGGTCAATTATCTGGTGGATTGCTTTTTGCGAAGCGTCCCCGCCCACACATTCAATTGCATGGTCCATTCTTAAATTTTTTGGAATGTCCCGAACATTGATTACTTCATCTGCAAACGTAAATCCAGACAGTTTTTCCCGATCCACACCAAAAATATATAGCTGCGTATCCGGAAACATTTCTTTAAAGAAAATAGCGGTTATATAACCAAGGTTTCCATCTCCCCAGATTCCGACTTTTTCTCTTCTCTCATGGGCAATCGAATCCAGTCTTCGTAGTGCATGAACGCTTACCGATACCAATTCCGTAAAGGCCGCAACCGTCTTATCCACATTCTGAGGAAGACGCACTAAACGGTCTCGTCCCATTGCAACCAGGTCTTGCATAAATCCATCGAAACCACTGGCACGAAACTTGCTGCTTTGTTGATAATTTTCGGCAATTACATCATCCTGTACTAAGGGCGTATTAGGAATCATTACCACCACTTCACCTGGTTTAAAGTCTCCCTCTGAATCATACACCACCTCTCCTATTCCTTCATGAATCAATGCCATGGGAAGTTTCTGTTCCAAAATCTCCGCTGGGCGTGTTCCCTGATAGTATCGCTGGTCTGCATGACAAATAGAAAGATGGGTGGGTCTTACAACCACATCTTTACTTAATAAGTTTATATCATTAAAAGCTACCTCAAATCTCCTTGGTGCTACTAATCGGTATACCGTATTTAGCATTCTATTTTTCTCCTTTTATAAGGGTTTCGGCAACTCTAAGATCATAGGGATAGGTGATTTTGATATTAAAAACTTCTCCTTCTACAAGGTGAACCGATTTTCCTTTTATAACAAAAATTTTAGCGGCATCCGTAAGAATTTCCCTTTCTTCTTCCGAAAGAGCTGCATACAGATCTTTTAGCTGTTTGGCATTAAAGGACTGGGGGGTCTGTCCCTGGTACATTCTGTTTCTTTCCGGAATGGAACTAATATTCTTTCCATCTTCACTTTCTACAATGGTATCCGTAGCTGAAATAACCGTGTCACAAGCACCAAATTCTCTGGCATACCGAATATTTTCTTCTAAAATACGATGGGTTACAAAGGGGCGAACCGAATCATGGGTTACAATAATGGTATCTTCTTCCAGACCATACTGCTCTTCAATGTAATCTATAGAGTTCATAATGGTTTCATTTCTGGTATCTCCACCTTGTATTACAACAATTCTTTCCGTAGTTTTAAAATATTTTTCGATCAAATCCTTTGTGTGTTCCACCCATTGTGCGGGACACAATACGATTAATTTTTCAAAATTACTGTTTACATAAAATTTTTCAATGGTATGAATAATAATTGGCTTGTCTCCAATTGTGAGAAATTGTTTGGGTTTTTCTACATTTCCCATTCTGCTTCCTATTCCACCTGCTAAAATTACTCCAAAGTTCATATGTTCTCCTATCTGCCGTTCTAGTGGCACTCCTATTTTTTTAGTGCGGAAAGAATCAATTCTGCCGTTCTTTGTGACGATTTTCCATCTAAATCATCAAAGAATTTTGTTTTAAAACTTTTGATTTTTTCCTCTTCAAAATTTTTATCCTGAATTGCCTTTATAAGTTGTGCAAAGCTTGTTACAATCCTTCCCGGAACAAACTTTTCATAGTCATAGTAAAAGCCTCTTGTTGAAATATAGCGCTGCAGATCATAGGCATAAAACAACATAGGAATGTCTAAAAGTGCAGCTTCAAAAATAACAGAAGAGTAGTCCGATATCAATAAATCTGTCACAAATAGTAAATCATTTAATTCTGCATTGTCTGACATATCCAAAATGAAATCTTTGTAGCATTCCGGAATTTCATTTCTGTCCTGTACAAAGGGATGGTGCTTAATAACAATCGCATATTCTTCCTGAAGTTCCTCATACAAACGAACAACATCGAACTTCTCTACCGGATAAAATCCGGAAATTTTGCCATTTCCCCGAAAGGTTGGCGCAAATAGAATTATTTTCTTTTCTTTTAGTTTTGGATATTTATTGTAAAATTCATCTTTCACTTTTTCCTTATAGGCTTTATCAAAAAATATATCGGTTCTTGGGATACCGGTAGCCACCGGTTTCTCTAATGAAATACCAAAGCCTTCTGCATAAAACTTTGCAATTTCCTTTGAACTTACAATACAATTGTCATAATTTCTATGTGCAGGGCTTGTCTGTTTCTGTCCTCCCGGCTTGCCAAGGCGACTGTATCCAAAGGTTTTAAAGGCTCCGCAGGCGTGCCACAGCTGTATCATTGTCGTTCCTTTTCTTCTTGGAATCTTATATAATAATTCTGCATAATCATCTATTAAAATAACCTTTGATGTAGCACAGTAATAACCATAGCGGAAGACATTACCATAGCTCATCTGCTTAATTTCACTGTCATCCAATATAAAACGCAGATCCAATTTTTCATCTTCTTTTAAGATATGATGTACAAACTCAAAATTTCCAGACATATCCTTTCTACGATTGGAAATAAAAGCAATACGGTTAGGTTTGATTTTACACATGCAGCCTATTTTGTATGCAATTTGAACGGTTTTGTCTTTACTGTCGGTAATGCCCAGTCCTTTACGAATAAATCGATTGATTCGTAACCGAATGTGATTTACAATACGCCGCCATCCCTCTTTTTTATTTTTAGGCATTGCTTTTACGCATCCCAAAGCAGCCAAAATCCCCTCAATCAAATAAATGGGAATCATGGGAATGGATAAAACAAATAAAATAATCGTCCATATTCCTCCAACAAAGCTCTGCATGGTCTTACCAAGTAAAGAAAGTTTAGGGGGGTCTTTTATTTCTTCTTTTAAATAAAGTGTAAATTGCTTCCTGTCTTCGGAGTACGTAATGTCATACTCTTCATCCTCTCCAAATTTAACGTCACTGCTAATAACAAATGGCATTTTTTCAATAACGGTACCACCATACGTAAATTCAACATAAAAATCAATTTTTTTATTGACTGGTTTTTTAAAAAATATATAATCCAACTTATAATTATATTTTGCAAATATGGTACATCTTGTTAAAGTTTCTTCCGGAAAATACGTCTGGCATAATAAAGGCATTCTTCTTGTTTCTGTTCCATTATCAAATATCATTGCCAGTTTAGGTTCTTTTACTGTAGGGTCATAAGGGCATTTTACCCTTGCCCCTATATAGAGTTTGTTTTTATCTCTATATAACTCTAATATTTTCAGATTATACTTATTCAACCTTTTTCTCCTTTTATTCGCCGCTCTTTTTACATAAACATTCCCCCACTTTGCAATGTTTCATTGACAATCTGTCAATATCATACACCGTGGAGGAAGATTCTATCCTTTTAAAATCTTCTTTGTTTTAGCTTTTACTTTTTTTATAGCACCCTGAATCCCAGAAGATGCAATTTTTTCTTCCGTTTCTTTTTTTAATTTTTCCATGGCTGCATACTTTTGTTTTAGATTTTTATTTTCACGCTCCAATTGGGTAATTTGTCCTTTGAGTTTTACCGTCTCTGCTTTCAAACTGTCTCTCTTCTTATCAAGGGGGATGCTGATTTCTTCCAGACGTTGTGCTGCTTCATAAAAATCGCAATGAATGACCGAGGATACCGGTGGCTGTAATGTGATTTTTTCTAATCTTTTCTCCAAGGGAGCTACTTTCGGATTTGCACCATTCTTATAAATGTGATCCAACCCATTTTTATCCAAAAAGTCAAGATAATGCTGAAAATTCTTCTTATGATATCGCGAAACATCCTGAAAGTCAAGTTTGGATGCAAGTTCTAATAAATCACTGTCTTCGTGAATGTCCTTTGCCCATATATGGGTAAGATGATGGTATTCTGTAAGTTCACGCATTCTCCCATCGTGAGGAATTAATATACTTGGGGTTCCGGATACGGTAGCTACAATATTACCATGCAGCCTGCCTCCTACACTCAGATCCGCCTTTCCAAGAAATTCTCTCCAGGTTGGTATATTTAAAAAGAACTTTACCCGATCCTCGGCATAAACCTCGTCTGTAATTCTGGTAGGATATTTTCCCTTTTGCTTATGAAAATATGGCATTCCTGTGTAAAGGAGTCTCATTTCCTGTAGACGCTGGGGTAGAAAATAATAATTGGGGAATTCCATTTCACATTTTTTAACAAATGCATGAACATTATTTGGCGAAAGAACGCTTGCATTAATAGAAATTACGGAATCTTTTGTAAGTACCGGTTTTCGTATCTCTAATTCACTTCCATTGGTATACATAGAAGGACATCCAATCACGGTATGGTCTGTCCCATCACGAAAACCAAGTCTTGATAAGTAAGCTGCCGTATATTCTCCCCTTACCCCTACCATGGCTGACTTGTCAAGAACCGCTTTCATAAAGTCTTTTATGTCTTCATCAAATGGATACCTCATTTCGGTGCCCGGTTCAAAGGGTGCCCGTAAGCCAACGCCTACAATCACACAAGGTATCGTAAGTTGCTTAATAAGTGCCGTCATTTTTCGCATTTCAGGCATAAAGTCTTCACGAAAGGCATCCGCTAAGGGGATAATAAAGGCATCGTATTTTTCATTTATTTCATCTGCTTTTCCTTCCAGCGACTTGTAATAGTTCGGCGTTATTTCTTCCACAGAATCGGTCATTAGTGTACGAAATACACTATATGCATAAATTAAGTTGCCAACATTGTCCCCAATTGCATTATGATTCAAAATATAAGCAGCATCAAAATTATCCAAAGGGGAAATCCCCGCCCTTATTAATAGGTTTTTCATTCCCTATACCTCCGATTCTTTATAGGCTTATTATAAGCACTCTTTTTTCAAAAGTCAATCTTATAAGCGGTTCATGGCACTAAAGATTGCCCGAATAGAGGCTCTTGTAATGTTGGAGCTAACACCAACACCATAAACCACTTTGTTTGTATCCATATCCAGCATATGAATGTAGGCTGCTGCCTGAGCATTGGACCCTGATCGAAGGGCGTGTTCTGAATAGTCTAAAACTTTCACATGACGAGATGCCGCTTTTTCCAGTCCATTCTGTACCGCATCAATTGGTCCGTTTCCTTTTGCTTCAAACTGTTTTTCTATTCCCTGATCGGTATATTCAATCGTAACCACTGTATTTTCTGCTGCATCCACATCCGATATATCCTGAATTTTTCCTTTTTTAAAGTGGTATGGTTCTTTTGCATCCAGATATTCTTTTTTAAAGACTTCCATAATTTCTTCCGGTGCAACCTCTCCTTGTTTCTCCGATATTTTCTGAATCATGTCAGCAAATTCTTTGTGCATTCCCTTCGGAAGTTTATATCCATAACAAGTATCCATAATAAAGGCAACGCCACCTTTTCCGGATTGACTGTTAATGCGGACAATGGGTTCATACTGTCTCCCTATATCTCCGGGGTCAATAGGAAGATATGGAACCTCCCACCAGGTTTGCTTTCTTTTTTCCATGGCTTGAATTCCTTTGTTGATTGCATCTTGATGAGAGCCTGAAAATGCAGTGAATACTAATTTTCCGGCATAGGGATGTCTTGGGTGTATCTGCATTTTATTACAGCGTTCATATACATCAATGATTTCATTGATATTCTCAATCTCCAGGTTGGGATTGATTCCCTGTGAAAACATATTATAAGCTACATTTAGCAGATCTACATTTCCGGTTCGTTCTCCATTTCCAAAAATCGTTCCTTCTACACGATCACAGCCTGCCAAAATCGAAAGTTCCGCACTGGCAACGGCACAGCCTCTGTCATTGTGAGGATGAACACTTAGTATTACAGATTCCCTGTTTTTGAAATTCTTATGCATCCATTCAATTTGATCGGCGTATACATTGGGTGTATTCATTTCAACGGTAGAGGGAAGGTTAATAATTACCTTTTTATCTTTGGACGCTCCCCACTCCTCTAAAACAGCTTCACAAACTTCCATAGAGTACTCCAATTCGGTTCCGGTAAAACTTTCCGGTGAATATTCTAAAATGATTTTCCCCGGGAAATCTTTTATATATTCTTTTACCATTTTTGTTCCTTCAATGGCAATTTGTTTAATTTCCTCTTTACTTTTATGAAATACAACCTCTCTTTGTAAGGTAGACGTTGAATTATAAATATGCACAATTGCTGTTTTTATTCCTTCCAAAGCTTCAAAAGTTCTCTCTATTAAATGTTCTCTACACTGAACCAGAACTTGAACCGTAACATCCTCCGGAATCAAATGGCGCTCTACCAACTGCCGTAAAAAATCGTATTCGATTTGAGACGCCGATGGAAAGCCTACTTCAATTTCCTTAAACCCTAATTTAACAAGTAAATTAAAAAATTCAATTTTTTCTTCTACTACCATTGGTTCAATCAATGCCTGATTTCCATCTCTTAAATCTACGCTGCACCATATTGGTGCCTTACTGATTTCCTTGGCTGGCCACTCCCGATTTGACAAGTTCACAATGGGATTTTTTTTGTATCTTTGATAATTTAGCATATTTTATATCCTCCTTCTATTTTCCTCTTCTTACTTGGCGCGGTCACTTCAGTGACCATATTCCTTAGCGCGGCGTGCGCACCCACAGCGGAGCGTTTTTATGTAATAGGTGCATTTAGGTGCATTTCCTATTACATAAAAAAGCCCTCATCTCTTCTTAAAAAGAGACGAAGGCTAATATCTTCCTATATGATAACGGTTAGGTTCCGGCACTGCCTACTTTTCATTTCATTAACGCGTTAAACTATTTTATTTTTTCCTATTATACGTGTAAATTCTGCATCTGTCAATCTATTTTTATATCTATTCCGGCAAATCTGCTTCTACATTAGGACTGCTTTCCGGAG
>JAVXEO010000047.1:0-19015 GCA_036658435.1 Acetivibrio sp. | reverse complement strand
TTCAACATCTGGTTGTCGCCTTAAAGAAAGAATCCTCTAAGCCTTGAAAATAAGGCTTAGAGGATTCTTTTTTTTATGTAAAAGGAAAGAGCTCCTATTACCATAAAAACGCTCCGCTGTGGATGCAGACTCTTTATCCTTTTTGAAACAACCCTGGTTGGAGTTAGGTTAGTATTGTAAATATTAAAAAAAAATAGTATAATAAAAGCGGTAAATACTGTATATAAACGTAACAATTTTCTGTTAATAGCAGACACATATGGAGGTATTTTTATGGCAAAAAAGTTTGTTTTAAATGAAACTTCTTATCATGGACAAGGTGCAATTGAGAACATTGCAGACGAAGTAAAGGGAAGAGGGTTTAAGAAAGCCCTGGTATGCTCGGATCCGGAGCTAATAAAGCTTGGAATTACACAAAAGGTATTAGATGTACTGGAAGAAAATAAATTGCCCTATGAGGTTTACTCCGATATTAAACCCAATCCAACCATAGAGAATGTACAACATGGTGTAGAAAAATTTAAAGGAACCGGTGCAGACTATATTATTGCCATTGGTGGAGGCTCTTCTATTGACACGGCAAAGGGAATTGGAATCATTATTAATAATCCGGAATTTGGTGATGTACGCTCATTAGAAGGCGTAGCACCTACAAAAAATCCGGCAGTACCCATAATTGCCGTTCCAACAACGGCAGGAACCGCAGCAGAGGTTACGATTAATTACGTAATCACCGATGTAGAAAAGAATCGAAAGATGGTTTGTGTGGATGCACATGATATTCCCATTGTGGCCATTGTTGACTCTTCCATGATGGCAAGTATGCCAAAATCCCTGACTGCCGCAACAGGAATGGATGCTCTAACCCATGCCATTGAAGGCTACATAACGGCGGGAGCATGGGAACTATCGAATATGTTTCATTTAAAAGCAATAGAGCTTATTTCACACTCCTTAAGAGATGCCTACCAAGGAATTCCCAAGGGGCAAGAAGGAATGGCTCTTGGACAATATATAGCCGGTATGGGATTTTCAAATGTAGGACTTGGTATTGTACATTCCATGGCACATCCTTTGGGGGCGTTATATGATACGCCACACGGCATTGCAAATGCCATTATTTTGCCTACGGTAATGGAATACAATGCAGAAGCTACAGGCGACAAGTATAAGTATATCGCACAGGCAATGGGCATAGAAGGTACAGAGAATATGTCAGTTGATGAGTATAGAAAAGCAGCCGTTGATGGGGTAAAAGCCTTATCAAAAGATGTTAATATTCCGGAAAATTTAGTGGGAATTTTAAAAGAAGAAGACATTCCGTTTCTGGCAAAGTCCGCATATGAGGATGCCTGCAGACCGGGAAATCCGAAAGAAACAAGCGTGGAAGATATTGCAGGACTTTATGGGTCTTTATTATCCACTTGTGAGATATAAGGGGGAAAACAATGAAAATTCTGGACCTTATTAGTCAATCTGAACTTCAGGAGTTACAGGACACTTTTTCTACGGCCACGGGTCTTGCGGCCATAGCTGTGGATGAAGAGGGAAAGTATATTACCAAAGGAAGCAATTTTACGGATTTTTGCATGAAGTATACAAGAAATAGTCAGCAAGGAAAAATAAGATGTGAAAAATGTGATGCAGAATGTACCGGAACCTATTTTTGTCATGCAGGGTTAATGGATTTTTCAGAAGACATTACGGTAAATGGACAAAAGATTGGTGCAATTATAGGAGGACAAGTTCTTCCGGGGACACCGGATATTAATAAATTCGAAAAAATTGCAGATGAATTGGATATACCCAGAGATAAATACATTGCAGCATTAAATAAGATTCCAATTAAAACAGAAAAGTCAATTCGTGCATCTGCAAAATTATTAGGACAGATTATTAATACACTGGTTAACTTAGAGTATGTAAAAAAGGCAGATCATAGCTCTCTCCATCTCTTAGAACAAGAAATAACCATGGCTACGGCAGCCGTGGGAGAGATAAAAGGCTATGCAAACCGCTTGGAGGGAATTGCCTCCAAACAAAATATACTTTCACTGAATGCATCCATTGAAGCGGCAAGATCGGGACTAACCGGTGCAGGATTTGCAGTTGTAGCAAGTCAAATGGGAGATTTGGCAAAAGATTCTGCCGGAATATACGACAGCATCAAGAAAAATGCAAAGGATGCTTATGATTCTATGGAAAAGATGAATCAAGCCTTAGAAAGATAGTTAATGAAAGATTTCCACAAGGAATATTTTAGAATCCCGTATAAAAGATAGCACTTGTGTAAAAATAAGTGGTATCTTTTATAAGGGTAGAAAGGATGTTTAAATAAGCAATGGGTATGAAAATATGAAGCTTGACATGCACTGTCATACGAAAGAAGGATCTATTGATGCAAAAGTTGGAATCAAGGAATATATAGAAAAATTAAAAAAGCTTGGATTTGATGGTATGCTCATAACGGATCATAATTCCTATAAAGGATATGATTATTGGGAAAATACAGAAAAATCGAAAGATCCTTTTGTGGTGCTAAAAGGAATCGAATATGATACAAAGGACGCAGGGCATATTATTGCAGTTTTGCCGGAAGGTGTGTACTCAAAGCTGCTTGAGCTGCGGGGAATGACCGTGATGCAGCTAGAGAAGGTAGTGCATAAACTGGGTGGTATTTTAGGACCGGCACATCCTTACGGTAATGGTTTTTTTGCGGTAATGAATACCAAAATCGGTAAAAAAAATAAAGAATTGGTTCAGAAATTTGATTTTATTGAAGCCTTTAATGCCTGTACGAAACCTTTTGCAAATGAAAAGGCAAAAGCATTGGCAAGAAACTATAAAAAAACAATGTTCTCAGGCTCGGATGCACATAGAGAGACCGTAATAGGAACTGCTTTTACAGAATTTTTTCGGGAGATTAATAATAACGATGACTTAATTGCCTATGTAAAAGGAAATGTAGAGGCAAAACTAGGAGGAGAGGGGATTTGGAAGGAGACAAATCGTATACGGGAGTGGTTTGGAAAATGGGGATATTGGATTTATAATAAGTTAGGGACCTTTATAAGAAAATATTCCAGGAAAAAGGAATTTCATAAGTTTGTGAAACAAGATATTTTCTAAAGGGAGGAATTCCAGGGGATAAAACAGGAGGATACAAAATGTCATTAAACGTAAGTGTATTTGTGAACGAAGGAATCATAATGGCAAGTGACAGCAAGACAACGTATACCCGTGAGGTAGATGGAAAAGTCATGGTGGGAATTCATACAAATAACACCACCAGAAAAACATTTCTGTGTCCCAATGAAGTTGGAATATCTACTTGTGGAGAGGGTTCGGTGCTAGGAGTTCCCATTGCCGGTTACCTGGAACAGTTTATACGGGAGAACGTTACAAAACACATAAAAATAGATGAGATGCCAAAGATGATATATCGTTATTTTCAAGAACTGGTAGACGGGAAAGCTCCTCTTCCCCACGCTCACTTTATGCTGGGGGGGTATCAAAAAGAAGAAAATACCAAAGAACAAAGAATATATAAGATTTTCTTAGAAAATAATTATATAGAATCCATTGATACTAAAAGTCAAGGTGCGGCCTGGGATGGAGAAATTGTGGTTCTTGCGAAATTGATTAACCAGACCTTTGCAAAAAAACAAGATGGCAGTATTATGCCGCTGCCACATGGTGAGATTTTATGGAATTTTTTTACCTTGCAGGACGCCATTGATTTTGCAGAATTTGCAATCAAGACAACCATTGATACCATGCACTTCCAAAATGTGATTGAAACCGTAGGAGAACCCATTGATATTTTACTAATAAAACCGGATGCGGTAGAATGGATAGCACATCAGGAATTACACATTTAAAAGAATAGAGTTATCAAAAGGGGTTGCTTAGACAACTCCTTTTTGATATGATTTAAAAGAAAGAAAAGTTTGTTCCCTATTTTGCAGGAAAAGGTACGTAGTAAAGATGAAAAAAAAGATTTTGATAATAACAACGGGTGGAACCTTAGCTTCGGCCAAGGGAAAAGAAGGACTGGTTCCGGAACTGGATAGCAATGCTATATTTTTAAATATAGAGGGAATTACCACCTATTATGATGTGGAATTCTTGGATTTGTTCGCATTGGACAGTTCCAATATTCAGCCGGAGGAGTGGAAAGAATTAGCAAACGCAATTTATAACAGATATAGAGAATTTCAGGGTATGGTTATTATTCATGGAACCGATACTATGGCATATACCGCTTCGGCGCTGTCTTATATGCTGCAGAACATACCGATTCCGGTTGTCTTAACAGGAAGTCAGTTATCTATACTTAATCCCATTGCAGATGCAGTGGAAAATTGCCGCTGTGCAATCAACATGGCAGGAAGCGGAGTCCCCGGTGTTTTTATAGCCTTTAATCGTAAAGTAATCCGGGGAACGAGGGCCGCTAAGGTAAGGACCATTAGCTTTGATGCGTTTGAAAGCATCAATAGTCCTTATATTGGAATCGTAAATTCCAATGGACTGGACATTACGGAATTTACTTTAAAAAAACCGGAAGGAAATTTCATATTGCGGGATCAAATATCAACAGAGGTATTTTTACTAAAACTGATACCGGGAACGAATCCGGCGATTTTTGATATGCTATGTGAAATGGGATACCGGGGTATCGTCATTGAGGCCTTTGGAATTGGAGGAATGCATTTTGAAAGAAGAGATTTGGCAAAAGCAATAGGAAAGGCCATTGAAAAGGGAATGACAATTTTAGTGGGAAGCCAATGCTTGTATGAAGGAAGTAATCTTTCCATCTATCAAACGGGTCAGAAGATATTAAGGCAGGGTGCATTACAAAGCCATGATATGACCATGGAGGCAGCGGTTACCAAGTTAATGTGGGTTTTGGGCCAGACCACAAAGAGAGAAGAAATTGAAGCTTATTTTAAAAGGGATCTAGCAGGCGAAGTGAATCTTCCAAAGGATAAGGCAAGAAATTATATTTAAAAAATAGAAAGCTACACCAGAATGGGAAGGAATGGAAAATTCTATGATAAAATTAGTTTGTACAGACATAGATGGGACATTGGTTCCGGATGGGACGGATAAAATAAACCCTGAAATCTTTGACGTGATTTTAGAACTAAAAGAAAAAGGAATTATGTTTGTTGCGGCAAGTGGAAGGCAATATGCAAGTATGAAAGATTTGTTTTTACCGGTGGCGAAAGATATGATTTTTATTTCAGAGGGGGGAAATCTGGTTACCTGCAGGGAAGAAATCATGGCAATCAGTAAAATGAAAAAAGAGGATGTAGAAAAAGCCATTCGTGACATTGAGAGCATTCCGGACTGTGAAGCCCTTGCTTCAGGGGCATCGGTCAGCTATGCAAAAGAAGGATCGGAGGAACTGATTGACTTAATGACAAATGGCTACCATTATAACCTGGAAGTAGTTTCCGATCTTTTATCGGTTGTGGATAAAGACATTATCAAAGTAAGCATGTTTCAAAAAGATGGACGAGCCGATGAAATTTTAGAAAACTATATGAAAGAACAATGGAAAGATCAAGACAGAATCGAATTGATTTGTGCGGGAAAAGAATGGATTGACTGTATTAACCGGGGAAGCAATAAAGGAACGGCAATTAAACAGATTCAGGAATTAATGAAAATCAGTCCTCAGGAAACCATGGTATTTGGAGACAATCTAAATGACCTGCATATGATGGCAAGAGCAAAATATAGTTTTGCAGTGAAAAATGCCAGAAGTGAAGTAAAAGAAGCGGCTAATTTTATTGCAGACACGAATTTAAACGATGGAGTATTAAAAGAATTGAAGAAACTATTAAAAGCGTAAAGATACAGGAGATTAAGATGAAAAAATGTGATGTTGTTATTATTGGAGCAGGACCGGCCGGTATATTTACGGCGCTGGAGATGCTGAAAAAGGGAAGTCGTAAAAAAATAATTATGGTAGAACAGGGAAAATCCATGGAAAAAAGAAGATGTCCCAAGGAGCAGACCAGTAAATGCGTGAACTGTCAGCCATACTGTGATATTACAACGGGATTTTCCGGTGCGGGTGCTTTTTCTGATGGTAAATTGTCCCTAAACTATGAAGTTGGCGGAGATCTTCCAAAGCTGGTGGGAGCAGATTGTGTCCAGTCTCTCATTGGATATACAGATGGTATTTATCTTGATTTTGGTGCGGACACCAGAGTAGAAGGTGTTGGACAAGAAGATAAAATTAAAGACATTCGAAGAAAAGCAATAAAAGCAGGTCTTAAACTGGTAGATTGTCCGATTCGCCACCTTGGTACAGAAAAAGCACAGGAAATTTATGGAAAAATTCAAGAATTTCTTTTAAACAGCGGAGTCGAGATTATGTTTGGCTATTCCTGCCTGGATACAGATATTCGTGACGGAAAATGTTATGGTGTAACCATTGAAAATGCAAGAACCCATGAGGAAGAGGTAATTGCTGCCCAGCAGACGGTGATTGCCACAGGAAGAAAGGGTGCAGACTGGCTGGAAAAGCTTTGCAGCAAACAGGGGGTGGAACATGTTCCGGGTACGGTGGATGTTGGCGTTCGGGTAGAAGTAAGAAACGAAATTATGGAAGAGGTAAACAATGTATTATACGAATCAAAATTGATTGGATATCCGGCACCATTTAAAAATAAAGTGCGGACTTTTTGTCAAAATCCGGGTGGATTTGTAAGCCAGGAAAATTATGATAATAACCTTGCCATTGTAAATGGACATTCTTATAAAGAAAAGAAATCCAATAATACCAACCTGGCCATTCTTTGTTCTCATAATTTTCGTGTTCCTTTTGACCAGCCAATGGAATATGCAAAAAAAGTGGGGGAACTGACCAATATGCTTGCAAATGGTCAGATTTTAGTACAGAGATTCGGTGATATTTTAGATGGAAAGAGAACCTGGCAGAAGGAATTGGATCGAAGCAACGTAAGACCTACACTGCCGGATGCCGTTGCCGGAGACATTACAAGTGCTCTGTCTTACCGAACGCTGATGAATATTATTAACTTTATTAAAGCAGTAGATGAGGTTGTACCGGGATTTGCAGCAACGGAAACTTTGCTATATGCACCGGAAATCAAGTTTTATAGTAACCGTGTAAAAATGGAGGAAAATTTAACTACAAATATAGAAAATTTTTATTGTCTGGGGGATTCCAGCGGATGGACCAGAGGATTAATGATGGCATCGGTTATGGGTGTTATTATGGGTCGCCAGCTAGTTTAATTCCATGAGATAAGGATGGTGTGGTATGGGAAATACGGTGAATTATTTAATTCAGTACGGAGCGTATACACTAAAGGAAAAACCTTTTAATGAGGTTGACAATCTTATTTTATCACAGCTATCCTACCTGAAGTTTGAGGGCATGGTACCTGGGCTTTTGAAACGACGAAAAAATATGAAATTCATGGAGTTGTTTTGCCATCCCAAAAGGGAACAACTTTTTTTAGATGAACGATATGAGATTCCAAACCGCAGTCTATTTGAGGCAGTTGCTTTTAGCAGACGGTTTCAAAATATGAAGATGAATTATTTTATTGATGTGGTAAATACAGAGGAGGAAATGCAGTTTTCTGCCATCACCTTTTTTTTAGAGGATGGAACGGTATACGTTGCCTTTCGAGGTACGGATGAAACGCTGATTGGATGGAAGGAAGACTTTAATATGGCCTTTAAAGCACCAATACCATCCCAGCTTTGGAGTGTAAATTACTTAAATCAGGTTGGAAAAAAGATTGGCACCCCTTTTATGGTAGGAGGGCATTCGAAAGGTGGAAATCTGGCGGTATATTCCTCCGTCAAATGTAATCACCAAGTAAAACAAAAAATCAGCCGTATATATACAAATGATGGACCGGGATTCGTAGGAAATATTTTTTCTTTTGAAGAGTTTAACCTTGTAAAAGATAAAATCTATAAAATCGTTCCCCAATCTTCTTTGATTGGAATGCTTCTAAAACACCGGGAGGATTATCATGTAGTAGCCAGTACGGGACGTGGCGGTATGGGCCAGCATGATCCCTTTACCTGGGAAATAGAAGAGGGACGATTTGTTTATCGCAATGACTTGAGCCAAGGGAGAAAACTCTTAAATGAAAGGCTGAATGAATGGGTGGAGTCTTTGGATGAAAAGCAAAGAAGCATTTTTGTGGAAACACTGTATCAGGTGATATCCGCCACAGAGGCAGAGACCCTATTGGAATTAACCGAAGAGTGGAAAGACAATGCCATTAAAATGTTAAATGCAATCAAAGACATAGATCCAGAGACTCGAAAGATGATTGGAAAGATTATTACTGCCTTATTTCGTATAAAAACAGGAAAACGAAAAGCAAAAAAAGAAGGGATAGTCAAGCTTTAAAACATACAAAATTGTAAATGTGCAATAGAAAATAAGCAATCAAATGGAAAAAAACATAAAAAACACAAAAAAAATAATTAGAACTAAAAAATATTTTTAAAAAGTTGTTGAAAAATACTAAAAACCATGGTACTATTATTTTGCGGCGCAACATATTATACAAAATAATGGAGGTTTCAGTTATGAACGACAAGAAAAAAGAGGGTTTTTTAAGCAGGTATTTTAAACTGAGTGAATATAATACCACGGTAAGAACCGAAGTATTAGCAGGTATTACGACATTCATTACCATAGCCTATATACTAATTTTAAATCCGCAGATATTAGCAGACCCTTATGTGATTATGGGTAATGCAGAGATGGCAGCCAAGATAGCAAATGGTGTGTTTATCGGTACTTGCTTTGGCGCATTTGTAGGAACCATTTTGGTTTCCCTATATGCAAAGCTTCCTTTTGCTCAAGCACCGGGAATGGGGCTTAATGCATTCTTTGCCTATACCGTTGTTTTAGGAATGGGATATTCATATGGTCAGGCATTGGTAGTTGTATTTATTTCCGGTATTCTATTTATTGTAATTACGGCAGTTGGTCTTAGAGAAGCTATTATTCGAGCCATACCGGATGCAGTAAAAACAGCAATTACACCAGGTATTGGTTTATTTATTACCATTATCGGATTGAAAAATAGTGGACTTATTGTAGGAAACAGTGCAACACTAGTCAGCATGGTTGACTTTGCACAGTGGAGAACGGAAGGGGCGGACGTAAGTGTATTACTGGGAGCAGTCGTTGCCTTTATTGGACTTATTATTATGGCAGTGTTACACGTACGTAAGGTGAAAGGCTCCATTTTGATTGGAATTGTTGTAGCAACATTAGCAGGGATTCCTCTAGGAGTAACCAGCATTTCCAACATTGACTTTAACATTGGACAGAAATTTGCTGATTTTGCAGAAGTATCTTTCATGAAAATGGATTTTGCCGGATTATTCAGCGGCGGAAATTTAGTAGAAACGATATTTACAGTAACCCTGTTAGTAATCAGTTTTTCCCTGGTTAATATGTTTGACTCCATTGGAACCTTACTGGGAGCAGCAAAACAGTCCGGTATGATGGATGAAAAGGGCGAAGTTATTAATATGAAACAGGCACTGATGTCAGACGCTATTTCTACAGCAGCAGGCGCTATGCTTGGAACCTCTACCGTAACCACCGTGGTTGAATCCAGTGCAGGTATTGCAGAAGGTGGACGTACGGGAATGACAAGTCTTGTAACAGCACTTCTTTTCATAGGAGCGATTATATTTGCACCGATTGTAGGAATTGTTCCGGGAGCAGCAACGGCACCGGCCCTGATCTTTGTTGGAATTCTTATGATTAGTAACATTAAAGACGTAGATTTTGCAGATATGACAAATGCACTTCCTGCATTTTGCACGATTGTGTTTATGCCATTTACCTATTCTATTGCAAACGGAGTAGCAATGGGCTTAATTACATATTGCCTGATTAAATTATTTACAGGTAAAGCAAAAGAAATTAAACCGTTAACGGCAGCAGTAGCCTTTATCTTTATTATTCGATATGCGTTTATGACATTAGGATAAGAAGTATAAAAAAAATCCCTGAAGATATAAGTAAGATAAAAAAAGAAGAAGAAAACAAAATAAGACAGACAGGCAATACACGGGAAAGTGTAGCTTGTCTGTCTATTTTTATGTAATAGGAAAGTGCTCCTTTTATAAAAAAAGAGGATATTGACATTTTGAGTTATATGTGTTATACATGATATAGAACAAACAAATAAATATAAGACAGTGTGAAAGACACACGGATAGGAGAGCTTATGAACATTAGCAAATTTACACAAAAATCACAACAGGCGGTAAGTGCATGTGAAAAAATAGCCTATGATAACGGCCATCAGGAAGTGGAACAGGAACATTTGCTTTACAGTCTCCTTACGATAGAGGATAGTTTAATAAAAAAACTGATTGAAAAGATGGAGATTGATACGGATGTATTTTTAGCACAGGTCCAGGGACTTCTGAATAAACGTCCGAAAGTATCAGGAGGGCAGCTATATATTGGGAATTCACTGAATAAAGCCTTGATTTATGCAGAAGAGGAAGCAAGAAATATGGGAGATGAGTACGTTTCTGTAGAACATCTGTTTCTCTCTATGTTAAAAGAACCCAATAAAGAAATCAAGGAACTTTTTAAGAATTTTCGTATTACCAGGGAACGTTTTCTTCAAGCTCTTTCCACGGTGCGGGGAAATCAGAAGGTAACAAGTGATAATCCGGAAGTAACCTATGATACGTTAGAAAAGTATGGATATGATTTAGTAGAAAGGGCAAGAGAGCAAAAATTAGATCCGGTCATTGGAAGAGACGGAGAAATCCGAAATGTTGTTCGCATCCTTTCTAGAAAATCAAAAAATAATCCGGTTCTAATTGGAGAGCCCGGAGTAGGTAAAACAGCAGTTGTGGAAGGCCTTGCACAAAGAATTGTAAGAGGCGATGTACCGGAAGGCCTAAAGGATAAGAAATTATTTGCGCTGGATATGGGGACCTTGATTGCCGGTGCAAAATACCGGGGAGAATTTGAAGAGAGGTTAAAAGCCGTATTGGATGAAGTTAAAAAAAGTGAGGGACAGATTATTTTATTTATTGATGAACTTCATACCATTGTTGGTGCAGGAAAGACGGAAGGCAGTATGGATGCCGGAAATATGTTAAAGCCAATGCTGGCAAGGGGAGAACTTCACTGTATAGGGGCAACGACCTTAAATGAGTATCGGATGTATATTGAAAAAGATGCCGCACTGGAAAGAAGGTTTCAGCCGGTTATGGTTGCAGAGCCAACCGTGGAAGATACCATTTCCATTTTACGTGGATTAAAAGAACGGTATGAGGTATTTCATGGAGTAGAGATTACAGATTCTGCATTAGTGACAGCAGCAACCCTATCGGAACGTTATATTTCAGACCGATTTCTGCCGGATAAAGCAATTGACTTAGTAGATGAGGCCTGTGCATTAATAAAGACAGAACTGGATTCTATGCCTACCGAACTGGACGATGTGAAAAGACGTATTATGCAGATGGAGATTGAAGAGGCGGCTTTAAAAAAGGAGACGGATCATTTAAGCCGGGAGAGACTTCGGGAGTTACAGAAAGAACTGGCAGAACTTCGGGAAGACTTTGCAGGGGAAAAAGCAAAATGGGATAACGAAAAAGCTTCCGTAGACCGTTTGAATAAAATAAAGGAGGAGATTGAACATATAAAAATCGAAATTCAGACGGCACAGCAAAATTATGATTTGAATAAGGCAGCAGAACTGCAATATGGAAAACTTCCCCAGCTGGAAAAGAAAAAAGAAATGGAAGAAGAAAAAATAAAAGAGCAGGGTCATGAGTTAGTGCATGAAAAGGTAACCGAGGAGGAAATTGCCAAAATCATTTCCCGATGGACAGGAATTCCGGTGGCAAGACTTACGGAAAGCGAACGAGCTAAAACGCTGCATTTGGATGAAGAACTTCATAAACGTGTGATTGGACAGGAGGAAGGGGTTACAAAAGTAACGGAAGCGATTCTCCGTTCTAAGGCGGGAATTAAGGATCCCACAAAACCCATTGGATCTTTCTTGTTTTTAGGTCCTACTGGGGTAGGAAAAACAGAATTGGCTAAAAGTTTGGCAGCAGCTTTATTTGATAATGAACAGAACATGGTTCGTATTGACATGAGTGAGTATATGGAAAAATATTCGGTATCCAGACTAATAGGAGCGCCTCCGGGATATGTAGGCTATGAAGAGGGCGGTCAGCTCACAGAGGCGGTACGAAGAAAACCATATTCCGTGGTATTATTTGATGAAATTGAGAAAGCACATCCGGATGTATTTAATGTGCTGCTGCAGGTTTTGGATGATGGAAGAATTACGGATTCACAGGGACGGTGCGTAGACTTTAAAAATACAATTTTGATTTTGACCTCTAACATTGGTTCTGTAAATCTATTGGATGGAATTGATCCTTTGGGAAATATTAAACCAGAAGCGGAAAAGGAGGTAATGGAAGAACTAAGAGGATACTTTAGACCGGAATTTTTAAATCGACTGGATGAAACTATTTTATTTAAACCATTAACACGGGAAAACATCAGTGGAATTATTAACCTGCTGATTCAAGATTTAAACCGCCGTCTTAAGGATCATGAACTGCACCTTGAGCTATCGGGGGAAGCCGTAAAATTTGTTATAGAAGAAGCCTACGATCCAATTTATGGAGCAAGACCTTTAAAACGGTACTTGCAAAAACATGTGGAAACGTTGACGGCAAGACTTATCCTTGAAGATCAAGTATCACAGGGAGATACCATACAAATTCAGGTGGAAAATGGAAAACTGACGGCTTCGGTACGTTCTGCTCTCTAATTATTCTACAATATATAGAATGCTGTTTGCTTAGGCAGACAGCATTTTTCTAATGGTATAGGAAAGTGCTCCTGTTATAGTAAATGTAATTTTTTTGCCCCTTTTATTAACAGGTGGCCCTTTGGAAAGCTTCTTAATTCGTCTTCGGTAACACCACCTAGTTTGATTAAAGAAATAAAATAAGCGAAAGCACCCAGTGGAATAGAAATCATAAGTCCCAATACATTGTTTTGTACCATAACATAAAAACCATAATAAACGGCCCAAACGACAATGCCCATAATAAGGGCAGCCAATCCGGGAAGAAGAAAGGATTTTTTTACATCATGCTTAAAGCCAAGGTATTTTTTAACCGATAAACCGTTTAAAATACACATTAAAAAGGAATAAGAAGCCGTTCCAATGAGCAGAGCGAATAAATCAAGGTCTGTAAAATAAAGAATGGGGGCTAATATTAAAAGATGTCCCACCAAAGCAAGGCAGGCATTTTTAACCGGAATATTTACTTTTCCAATTCCCTGTAACACACTATTGGTGACCGTAGAAAGGGAGTAAAAAAGGATACAGATACTTCCATATTTAAGGAGTGTAGATGCTATAATGATGGAATCCGGCTGAGGAAACAGCAAGGAAACAATGGGGTAAGAAAGCACACACATTCCAACGGCACTTGGGATAGATAAAAACATGGTAAAGCGAATGGCCGTTTCGATTCTACCATTTGTGGCGGCAATATCACCGGTGGTATAGGTTCTTGAGACTTCAGGAATCATGGCGGTGGAAATAGAAGAAGCCAAAGCAACCGGAATGTTCATAAGTACAATAAATTTTGTGGAGAAAATACCATATTGTGTATTGGCAAATGCAGTGGTCCATCCTTTTACTTCATAGGCGATATAGTAGTAAAGCTTCATATCCAGAGTGGTGCTGCAGTTGTAGACAAAGGTACTAAAAATAACCGGCGTAACCATAAGCAAAAGAGTTCTGAAAATATCTTGATAGGTATCTACATTTTCATGTACATCTCGGCGCATTCTTTTATGAATAAAGGAAGAATTCAGCCAGTAAACCAAGAGCATAAATACCAAACCAATCACGACACCGGCACCGGTACCAAGAGCACTTCCGGCAGCACCAAAAACAGGAATATTTTGGGGAGTGCCACTATGAAGGCAAAACTGAACAAAAAGATAGGCAGCACTAATACTGATTACAGCATTTAGAAGCTGCTCGATAATCTGGGAAATAGAAGTTTGAATCATGCTTCCATGGGCTTGAAAATACCCCCGTAAAACACCAAGCAATCCATAGAAAAAAATGGTTGGTGAAAAAATTCGCAGGACCCCAACGGCATTTTTATCAACAAATAAAGGAGCACCAAAATACAGGAGCAGACTGGCAGCAGCTCCTACAATAGATACATAAATCAAAGCACAGATAAAAGCTCGGTGCGCATTTTTATATTCTTTTAAGGCTAATTTTCCGGAAATTACTTTTGAAATGGCAAGTGGAATACTATAGGAAGAGATGAGTAAAATAATAGTATAAATATTATAAGCCTGACCATAATAACCATTTCCCTCATCACCAATAATTTCTGTTAGGGGAGCACGGTATAAAAGACCGATAATTCGTACCAAAAGACCGGCAATTCCTAAGATAGAAGCTTGTATTATAAAATTATTTTTTCGTTTTAAAGGCATAAAGCACCGTCATCCTTACTATAAAATTTTCCATAAAAAAGAGTATGTTCCATATATTTTACATGATTTAAGGAATTTTAGCAAGGTCCTATTGCGCAGGATAACATGTGACGTTATAATAGGGAGAAGACAAACATAAGGAGACAAAAGAATGTTTATAGTAATTGGGTTAGGAAACCCTACAAGAGAGTATCAGGCAACCAGACACAACATTGGATTTGATGCCATTACCAGAATTGCAGATGACAACAAAATATCCATGGATCTAAAAAAACATAAGGCGATTTGTGGAAAAGGATATATTGCAGGGCAGAAGGTAATTCTTGCACAACCCCAGACGTATATGAACGTAAGCGGTGAAAGTGTGAGAGAATTAATGGATTATTATAAAGTAAAAGAAGAAGAAATTATTATTATCTATGATGATATTAGCTTAGATGTGGGGAAGCTGCGTGTTCGTCCGAAAGGAAGCGCCGGAGGACACAATGGAATTAAAAGTATCATTCAACATATGGGGACACAGGAATTTGCAAGAATCCGTATTGGAGTGGGAGATAAGCCAAAGGGCTGGGATCTTGCAGACTATGTTTTGGGACGTTTTTCCACAGAAGAAGAGAAGACAATAAGAGAAGCTTTAAAACTGGCATCTGAAGCATGTGAAACAATAATTACAGAGGGTGTAGAGGCAGCCATGAACCGATTTAACGGAAAGTAAGGAGTTTGATTTTGAAATTATTTTATGAACCATTAAAAGAGCTGAATGAATTTGAACAGGCAAAGACAAGCCTGGAAAGAGGGAAGACACCGATACAGGTGACAGGATGTATTGATTCTCAAAAATGCCATCTTTCATGGGGGCTGGGAAAAGACGCAAAGTATCGAATTATTATAACGTATGATGAACTAAAAGCAAAAGAAATTTACGAAGATTTTAAGCTTTATGATAAGGACGTATTTTTATATCCATCCAAGGATGTTATTTTTTATAGTGCAGATATTCATGGAAATGCAATTGTGCGAGACCGCCTTAAGGTAGTCAAACAAATACTGGAGGAAAAACCGGCGACCATTATTACTACCATAAATGGGGGAATGGACCGGATTCTTCCACTTTCTTTTTTGAAAAATCATATTGTTTTTATTGCACAGGAAATGACCCTCGATTTGGAAAAACTAAAAAAAGATTTTGTCCACATGGGCTACATTCGATGCGGACAAGTGGAAAGACCGGGAGAATTTGCGATTCGTGGGGGAATTCTCGATATATTTCCACTTACGGAGGAATGTCCTTATCGAGTGGAACTGTGGGATGAGGAAGTAGATACCATCCGTTCCTTTGATGTGGAGAGTCAGCGTTCCATTGAGAATGTCAAAGAATTAACAATATTTCCCGCAAGTGAAATTTTGCTGGAAGAAGATACCACAATAAAAGGACTAAAGAAAATTGAAAAAGAAAAGGAAACCTATGTAGAGAAGCTGCGTAAACAAAAGAAAACCGAGGAAGTTCGAAGAATTAAGGAAATTGTGGAAGAGTTAAAGGATTCTTTGGAAGTTTACAGCGGATCGATGGGATTGGAAAGCTACATTCGATATTTTTTTGAAGAAACGGTGAGCTTCTTTGAATATTTTTCAAAAGAAGACAGTGTATTTTTCTTAGACGAACCAGCAAGGGTGGCGGAAAAGGGAGATGCGGTAGAGTACGAATTCAGAGAAAGTATGATGGGCAGGATTGAAAAAGGCTATATTCTACCGGGTCAGATGGATGTTTTATTTTCTTATAAAGAAGTATTTTCTAAAATAGCAAAGAAGAATCTGGTGCTATTAAGCACCATGGACTATAAAGTAAAAGAATTTTCAGTACTGGAAAAATATGATATTACGGTGAAGTCGGTGAATTCATATAACAACAATTTTGAGCTATTGGTAAAAGACGTAAAGCAATGGAAAGAAAAGGGATACCGGGTTATCTTATTATCCGGCTCAAGAACCCGAGCCATTCGTCTTAGTGAAAATCTTTTAGAATACGATTTAAATGCTACCTTTTGTGAAGACTTTGATAAAATCCTTAAGAAAAAGGAAATTGTTACAGCATATGGTTGTTTACATAAGGGATTTGAATATCCTCTGATTAAGTTTGTTATCGTATCGGAAGGTGATATTTTTGGTGGGGAGAAAAAGAAACGAACCAAAAAGAAAAGAAATTATGAAGGAACGAAGGTACATAATTTTACGGACTTAAATGTTGGTGATTATGTAGTGCATGAAAATCATGGTCTTGGTATTTATCGTGGCATTGAAAAAATTGAAGTGGACAAAGTAATCAAAGATTATGTAAAAATAGAGTATGGTGGAGGGGGTGTGCTCTATGTTCTTGCAACCGGATTGGAAGTGATACAAAAATATGCCGGTGCCGATGCAAAGAAACCAAAATTAAATAAATTAAACTCCGTTGAATGGAAGAATACAAAAACCCGTGTCAAAGGTGCGGTTCAGGAGATTGCAAAAGATTTGGTTGAACTTTATGCAAAACGCCAGACAAAAGAAGGTTTTGCATTTGGAGAAGATACCGTATGGCAAAAAGAGTTTGAAGAGATGTTTCCCTATGAGGAAACGGAAGACCAGCTTACAGCAATAGAAGCAACAAAAGCCGATATGGAAAGCGGAAGAATTATGGACCGGCTAATCTGTGGGGATGTGGGATATGGAAAAACGGAGATTGCAATTCGTGCTGCTTTTAAGGCGGTATCCGATGGAAAACAGGTGGTCTTTTTAGTTCCCACAACCATTCTTGCTCAACAACACTATAATACGTTTTCTCAAAGAATGAAGGATTTTCCAATCAGCGTAGATATGCTATCCCGTTTCCGTACCCCTGCCCAACAAAAAAAGGCATTGGAACGCCTGAAAAATGGCCAACTGGATATTGTAATTGGAACCCATCGTGTATTATCTAAAGATATTATATTTAAAAATCTGGGACTTCTTATTGTAGATGAAGAGCAGCGGTTTGGGGTGACGCACAAAGAAAAAATCAAGCAGCTAAAGGACAATGTGGATGTGCTCACTCTGACGGCAACACCCATCCCCCGAACCCTTCATATGAGTCTGGTAGGAATCCGGGATATGAGCGTTTTGGAAGAACCTCCTGTTGACCGTGTTCCCATTCAAACCTATGTACTGGAGCACAATGATGAGATAATCAGAGAAGCGATTATTCGAGAACTGGCAAGAGGTGGACAGATTTATTATGTATACAACAGGGTCAACACCATAGATGAAGTAACGGCAACCATTGCGGCACTGGTGCCGGATGCAACGGTTTCTTTTGCACATGGACAAATGAGTGAAAGAGAACTGGAAAAAATCATGTTTGCCTTTATTAATGGTGAGATTGATGTCTTGGTTGCTACTACAATTATTGAAACCGGACTGGACATTTCCAATGTAAATACCATGATTATTGATGATGCGGACCGGCTGGGGCTGTCACAACTTTATCAGCTCAGGGGAAGAGTTGGAAGAAGTAACCGTACTGCCTATGCATTTTTAATGTATAAACGAGATAAAATGCTAAAGGAGATTGCAGAAAAACGTCTTCAGGCAATTAAAGAATTTACAGAACTTGGTTCTGGCTTTAAGATTGCAATGCGTGATCTTGAGATTCGGGGAGCCGGTAATTTGCTAGGTGCAAAACAACATGGACACATGGAAGCCGTTGGCTATGATTTGTATTGCAAAATGCTAAATGAGGCGGTGAAGGCGCTAAAGGGAGAAGACATTTCAGAAACAGAATTTGAAACAACGGTAGACATTGATCTGAGCGCCTATATACCGGCATCTTATATTAAAAGTGAATTTCAAAAACTGGATATGTATAAAAGAATTGCAGATATTGAGAGCAAAGAGGAATTTATGGATTTGCAGGATGAATTAATGGATCGATTTGGAGAGATGCCATCTTCTGTAAACAATCTTTTAAATATCGCCTATATAAAGACCCTGGCACACCAGGCAGAACTCATTTCGGTGTTGCACCGGGGCTATGAAGTAAAATTCTTTCTATACCAGCAGGCAAAGATTGATATTAATAAAATTCCAAAACTTTTAGAAGAATATACAGGAGGGTTGAAGTTTATTCATGAATCCAGTCCATATTTTGTGTATGATTTATCTTGGAAGAACCCAAAATATAAATTAAAAGCTACGGAACTTTTTTATGAATTAGAAAAATTAATTGAAAAAATAAAAGGACTACAGATGGGAGAGCATGGTGAAAGACAATAAGAGAAATGAAAAAAAAGGAAAGTATAAAAGAGGGGCCGCAGTGGGATTTCTCAGTCTTATGGTTTTCGTGATGTTTTCCGGCTGCAATTATAAAACAGAAAAGAAGAAAGAACAAGAACAGAAAGAGCCTATTTTAATGGCGGTGGGAGAAGAAACGGTTTCTCTTGAAGAAGCGGG
>JAVXEO010000046.1:0-19461 GCA_036658435.1 Acetivibrio sp. | reverse complement strand
CAGTGGTTTGTCCACCAATTAAAATTAGGTGGACAAAAGGTGGACAAACCGCCATCTTTATTTATCTAATCAGCAACAAAGCCTTGATTTATCGGGACAAAAGGCAGACCGTCTCCACATGCCCTGTTTCCGGGAACATGTCCACGCAGCAAACTCGTTCCACTTTATACCCTTTTTCCTGGAGCACAACTAAATCTCTTGCCAAACTGGTAGGTTTGCAGGAAATATAAACCATCTTATCAACTCCATAATCGATAATCCGTTCCAATGCCTTAGGGTGAATTCCATCTCTTGGTGGATCCAGCACAATTATATCAGGTCTTTCTTCAATGGTATCTATTACCTTAAGTACATCTCCCGCAATAAATTCGCAATTATTCAAACCATTCATCTTTGCATTTTCCTTTGCCGCTTCTACTGCTTCTTCCACAATTTCAACACCAATTATCTTCTTTGCAATAGGAGCCAAGATCTGTGCAATGGTACCGGTTCCGCTGTATAAATCAAAAATCACCTTATCCTTTGTTTCTCCAATAAATTCCCGGGTCGTATTATAAAGCACCTCTGCTCCCAAAGAATTTGTTTGAAAGAAAGAAAAAGTTGAAATCTTAAATTTCAGGCCTAATAATTCTTCATAAAAATAATCCTGTCCATACAGTATTTTTGTATTATCACTTTTTACAACATCCGCAAGACTATCATTCGTTATATGAGAAATACCAACCAATTTTCCCAAAAGTGGCAGGTTCAAAAGCTGGGATTTCAACTCCTCCAAATCAATAAAATTTTTGCCGGTTGTTTCCGGTATTTGACTGGAAGTAATTAAGCTCACTATTATTTCCCCCGTCTTTGCACCACAGCGGATTAAAAGATGACGTAGATATCCATCATGTGTCATCTTATGGTAAAACGGCACTGATTTTTCTTTAAAATAATTTAATACGCATTCTAAAATCAAAGAATAGTCCGTATTCACTATTTTACAGCCACAAGCATTTACAATATCATACATACTCCCTTTTTTATGAAGTCCAAGTGCAAGTGGTCCATCCTTATATTCATCTCCAAAAGAAAATTCCATTTTATTACGATATTGCCACTCCGTAGGGCTCCCCTTAATTCCTAAAAATTCATATTCCTTACATACCTCATCCAGAATTTCTTTTACCATCTTTTCCTTTAGCTTTAGTTGTTCCTCATATGGAAATTTTTGATAAGTACAGCCTCCACATGGTCCAAAATGTTCACATGCTGCCTCTCTGGACTCCAGTTCCGAATTCTCTACCACTTCTAAAAGGCGTCCTTCACATTTTCCTTTGCGT
The DNA here is from genome assembly GCA_036658435.1 of Acetivibrio sp. Classification (GTDB taxonomy): domain Bacteria; phylum Bacillota; class Clostridia; order Lachnospirales; family Lachnospiraceae; genus DIGJ01. The sequence goes on along the minus strand of JAVXEO010000046.1, from coordinate 18,139 downwards.
TTTTTTTGAATGGAAAATTTAACTTTTTGCCCCGGTAAACCATTCTTTACTATCACTTTATCTTCTTCTATTTTAACAATTCCTTTGTTTGGAAACTTGTATTCGCTCACAAATCCCTCTAAAACATCTCCTTTTTTCATCTGCGTCCAATCTGTGCGTTATTCGCACTCTAAATTTTATTATTGTTTCACATCTTCCGATGGCATCCGCTTTTAAACCACAAATCACCAAAAAATTTCATCTCTTCTCTTTTAGTTTTCCTAAAAATCGCCTGTAAAAAGAACAATTCAGTGGAAGAGCAAAAACCTTAAGCGATAATATAAAAGTTAGCACAACTCCCATCATCAAAAAAAGCAATTTACAAAGAGCATCCGGAAGATAATAAAACACTGGGTCCATAATTTTTGAATACATAATTACAAATAAAATAGGGCGGTGCCAAAAGTATACTTGTAAGGTTCGACTTCCAAATTTTGTTACCAATGGCAGCCTGACATCTGGTACTATGGATGCAACCGATATACAAGATACCGTAGTAATCAAATAGGCTATCATACGGTGTAATGCACTGCAATTTTCTATCTTTACAATAGAAAACGGATGCCGTCCGGTAAACAGATAGCGATATGGATATATCAGTTCCCGTTTGCAAAAACAAAGATATAGAAGGCCCAGAAAACAAAAAATGGAAATAATCTGAACGCTCCTCTTCTGAAGAAAATTTTTAACTGCCACCGGATTCAAATAATAACCCAACAGGAAAAATGGAGCATACACCAAAAATCTGGATACATATAGGAAATCTCCAATCCAATTGGCATAACCGGAAATACATCCCAAAACAATAGCGATTCCCACAACTATGCAGCCTTTTATCTTCTGTGTCAAAAAAATAAGAATTTCATATTCAACCAGTACAAACATAAACCATGGTATCCCCTTATCCGATAAGAATTTAAAAGATGGATTCTTATGAAAAACTAACTTTATAAAAAAAATCAAAAGTTTCAGCCCAAATCCAATTAAAATATACGTGGTGATTTTGTCAATCCTTAGCCCTTCCCCTTCTCTCTGTCTTTTACGAAATAAACCGGAAACAAATAAAAATAATGGCATATGAAAGGTATAGATAAAAATAAAGATTGACTTCATTGTTCCGGACCCTTTGGTATACTCATCACAGAAATGGCCAACCACCACGGTCAGAATTAATATGAATTTCAAATTGTCAAACTTATAAAACCTTGGTTCTGCCTGTGTTATTGTCTTTTCACTCATCTTCCGTCTTCCTAACTTGATTGATTTTTTTATTATACACTATATCCATCTGGATTTCCAGATAGTACTTTTATTATTCCACATTGGAAAAAGCAAAGCAATGACTTTTCTGCCATTGCCTTGCTCCTTTTAATTCACTTTTTCAAAATCTGCCCTTAATTTTTCTAATGCTTTTTTCTCAATGCGGCTAACGTAACTTCTGCTGATTCCCAGTCTCTGCGCAATTTCTCTTTGGGTAATTTCTATTTTTCCGTAAAGACCATAACGCATACATATAATTTCTTTTTCCCGCTCATCCAAAGCAATTTCCATATAGCAATACAGTTTCTTTATATTCTCCTGAAGTTCCATCAAGGCAACCACGTCCTCATCTTCCGTTTCAATCACATCAAGAAGATTAATTTCATTTCCCTCTTTGTCAGAGCCGATGGGTTCATATAAATAAACTTCTCTTCCTTGTTTCTTTCCACTTCGAAATAACATAAGTAATTCATTATCAATACATCGCGACGCATACGTTGCCAATCGAATCCCCTTCTCCAAATCAAAACTGTCAATTGCTTTAATTAGTCCTATGGTTCCTATGGAAATCAAATCATCCGTATCCTTATCTGCCATGCTATATTTTTTCACTATATGTGCTACCAAACGAAGATTTCTTTCAATTAAAACTTCTCTTGCTTCTCTACTTCCTTCTCTGAGCTCAAGCAGGTATTTTTGTTCTTCCTTGGTGCCTAGTGGTTTTGGAAATGATTTAAGCAAAAAGCACCTCAACATAAACGCTTTCTAACAGTCTATGTTGAGGTACTCGATTTCGTGCCTTTCCATCTATTTCTTTTCAAATATTATAGCTCTGTCTTCTTTTGAAAAAAATAATCTAAAGTTCGATAAAGTAGTTCCCCATCAATTGGTTTTGCAAGATGTGCATTCATTCCAGCATTTTGAGACTTGATAACATCATCATCAAAAGCGTTAGCCGACATTGCAATAATAGGTATGAATTTTGCCCACTTATTATCAAGACCCCGAATTCTTCTCGCTGCCTCTAAACCATCCATCACGGGCATGCGAATATCCATTAAAATGGCATCATAAATAGGTTCTTCCGTCTTTGTAAATAAGTCAAGTGCTATTTTTCCATTCTCAGCAACCTCTACCTTTGCATTTTTAAATTCCAGTAATTTTTTAGCTACCATAATATTAAGCTGATGATCCTCCACCAGTAAAATTCTTTTCCCTTTAAAATCAAAAACTGTATGCTCCTTTGAAGCATGCTTTTCATTGCCGGACTTTTCTGAACTCTCTGGTATTTCTAATGGAATACATACTTTGAAGGTTGTTCCTTCTCCTAATACGCTGTTTACTGAAATTTCTCCACCCATCAGTTCGGCCAGATTTTTTGAAATAGCAAGTCCTAATCCGCTGCCTCCATAGCCTGCATTTGTATGTTCTTGAGAAAAAGGTTTAAACAGATTTGGTAAAAATTTTTCGCCAATTCCAATTCCGGTATCACTAATTTTGAAACAGAGGTTTACCTTTTTTTCATTTCCAGAAACCTGGGTGATATCTAAGCGGACTGTACCACCTTTTGGAGTAAATTTAATAGCATTCGTAAGAATATTAATCAGAATTTGTTGAAGTCGAACACCATCCCCTATATAGTTGCATCGGCGCTCTTTAAATTCTGTAACTTCATATGTTACACCCTTTTGGGCCGCCTGTGTGCCAATGATTGTACTAATAGCATCCATAGTTTGCTGACAATCAATATTTCCATTTTTCAGCATCACTTTTCCACTTTCGATTTTTGACATATCCAAAATATCATTAAGAAGAAGCAGCAAATAATGGGATGAATACTGTGATTTTTCAATACATTCCTTAACAAATTCCCTATTATCCAGATTTTGTATCGCAATCTGTGCCATTCCCATAATTGCATTCATTGGTGTTCTTATTTCATGGCTGATACGAGATAAAAATTCGGATTTTGCCGCATTGGCTTCCTCTGCCATTTCAACGGCTTCTATCAACTCCTGGTTCTTTTTTTCTTGTTCTTTAAATGCTGCCGTAATATCAATTCTTGTCATCAGAAAAATCTTCAAATCCCGATTAATGAAGCTGAATCGCAGCTGTTTATGTAGGGTTTCATCATCCACATTAGGGACTCTATAGAATATATTATAGGTTCCATTTTCTTCAAGCTGTTTTAAAATATTAGGCAAAGTCATTTCTTTCACAACCCGGGGAACATCCTCTTTGCAAATATAGTTACGTATATATTCCTGTGTTTCTTCCTCAAAGTTCTCACTCTCAAATGCGTATCGATTGCCAAAATTCTTTTCACTATAACGAGTTGCGCTATTTTTCATAGCATCCACTACCACCAAAAAATCATAATCTGTTTTCACAATGGCACTCATGACGTTTTGCATCGTTCTTTCATTGGTAATGTTGGTAGAGTACAAAAAGGCGACAATTTCCTGATCTTCCGGTTGCTTCATCATATGAGCAGTCATAATCGTCCAGTACCTGCATTCTCCAATTTTTCTTGTTAATTCCAGGGATAACGTAGTTTCTCCATTTTCAAAATACTGCAGCAGGGCATCCCGGTTGAATACGGCTGCACACTGTTTTTGCATCTCTTCCGTTGCCAACTCCGTATATACCTGATCAAAGTACTCCTGTACCGTTACAGCACTTTTCATATTAGCCACTATTTCCGGAAAATTGCTCTTAAAATCTAAAATTTTGTTTTTTGTTAAATTTACATTAATGGATGCCATGGTTGCTTTTTGCATTGCTTCTCGATATGACAGCTCATCACGGTACCGTTTTTCCGCCTCTTTTTCCCGTGTTACATCACGGCCTACACAGTATGCTTTCATTGGTTTTTGTTTTTCATCAAAAATATTGGTACAAGTAATCCTCTCACACCAATACTCACTGTCTGGCTGTACATGAATCCAAATGTCTATGGTTGATTCTTTTTCCCCATTTTTCATTTTTTGTATGGTATCCAAAAGTATAGCTATCGAATCTTCGCGAATATATTTTTTTTCTATCATTAGTTGCGTATAATTATTTATTACATTCTTTGAAGAGCTTATTCTTGAAGATTTTGAAAAGATAGTCATGGTATCTTCCTTATAGTCATATTCCCAGATATTAATGTTGGAAGCCTTCACGGCAACTTTATAACGAAACTCACTTTCACGAAGGGCTTGCTCTGCCATGATCTGTTCATGTACATCCGTAAAAACGGTATATAGAATTAGTTTGTGCTCCTGCCCCTTCATTAATTGTCCTGACACACGAAGCCAGCGATAATTTCCTTCTTTTTGCCGAACACGGTGGATATAATCAAATTTACGTTTTCCCTTATATGCTTCTTGAACTGCATCGATTAGACCCTGCCGGTCATCCGGATGAAAAATATCAAGTGTTGTATTTTTAGTTGCTTCGTCGTATTCTTCCTTTGTCATTCCACAAAGTTCATACACACGTTCGCTTATAAATATTGGTGTAAATTCTGCATTCAACTGATACATTCCTACCCCACCCGGAATTGAATTAATTAAAATCTCATATTTATTGGCACCGGCACGAATGGTTTCTTCCATTTGTTTTTTTGCCGTAACATCTGTATAGTAAGCATACACCAGTTCTTTTCCATTTTCATCCAACAAATGCTGGGAACATTGGTTCACCCAGATTAAGCTTTTATCCTTTCTTATCACTCGGTAAACAACCTCATATAATTCCGAATCTCCGTTCCTTTTGGATGCTAATTCCTTGAGTCTGTTTTTATCTTTTGGGTAAACAAAGTCCCAAGCAGACTTATAAAACGTTTGAACCGATTCCTCACGGCTATTTAATCCAAGCAATTCACAAAATTTTGCATTTGCAAAAATTATTTTATAATCCGGATATGTACTCACAATTAATAAACCAATTGGAAGTGCAAGGTTCATCAAATCCGTTTTTATTTCTGTCGTTTTCTTCATTTGTCTACCTTCTTATCTGAACATATTGGATCCATTGGTGCTTTAGAGCAATTCTTCACCTTTGCGTAACACGTCGTAAATAGAAAGTTCCATTCCCAAATCTATTTTTATTTTTTGTTGTGGGTGTGGGCAGCTTTCCATTTTATCTCCGTTTTCATCGTAAATTGCTCTTACTTCTACTGGTATATTATCCCCGTTTGGTTTCATAACCTCAATAATTTCTCCCACACTAAATTTATTTTTTTGTTCCAATTCATAAAATCCATCTTCTGATTTTCCACTTATGATTCCAAGATAGGTAAATTCTTTCACATAGGTATTATTATCATAAATCTGGGATTCATGGGTTGTTGGTCCATAAAAGAAGCCTGTGGTAAATTGACGGTAGGTACATTTTGAAATTTCTTCTTTATAAAGAGATTTATTTTTTTCATATAGCGCCGGGCTTTCAAAAAAATCATCCAAAGCTCTACGATAGGTTCTAGCTACCACCGCTACATATAAGGCCGTTTTCATTCTTCCTTCAATCTTTAAACTATCAATTCCTGCATTTACAATGTCCGGAATATGTTCAATCATACATAAATCCTTAGAATTGAAAATATAGGTTCCTCTTTCATTTTCTTCCACCGGAAGATATTCCCCCGGACGGTTTTCTTCTGTAATATAGTATTTCCAACGGCATGGATGAGTACAGGCACCAAGATTTGCATCTCTTCCTGTAAAATAATTACTTAGCAGGCACCTGCCGGAATAGGAAATACACATGGCACCATGCACAAATGTTTCAATCTCCAAATCATCCGGAATGTTTTTACGGATTTCTGCAATTTCTTCAATGGAAAGTTCTCTTGCTGATACCACTCTGGTGGCTCCCATTCTCTTCCAAAAACTATAGGTTCTATAATTTACATTATTTGCCTGGGTACTAATATGAATGTCAATTTCAGGACAAATTTCCTTTGCAATTTCAAAAACTCCCGGGTCCGAAATAATCAAAGCATCTGGTTTTATTTCCTTTAATTCTCCAAAGTACTCTGCAACTCCATTTAAGTCCCGATTATGCGCCGTAATATTGGCCGTAACATAAACCTTTTTTCCGTGCTCATGTGCGAAAGCAATTCCTTCTTTCATATCTTTCAGTGAAAAGTTTTTTGCTTTTGCACGTAAACCATACAAATCACCACCGATATAAACAGCATCGGCTCCATAGGTTACCGCTATCTTTAAGACTTCCAAACTACTGGATGGAATAAGTAATTCCGGTTTATTTCTCATATTGGTCACCCACTCCTTTCGTACTTAACGTAACACCATCTCCAATGGGGAGGAGAATGGTATCCAGTGTTTTATCATGGGTGAGGGCATACAGGTATTCCCTCATACGGCTATGAATGGTTCTATTTCTCCTGGTAACGGCATATCTGGATTCTACAATGTCTCCGTCTTGCAATACGTTATCCGAAACCAGTAAGCCACCCTCTGAAAGCATCTTCAACACATCTGGCATAAAATGAATATACTGTCCCTTCGCTGCATCCATAAAAATCATGTCATACTGCTCTCCCTGTTCTGAAAGTTCATGTAGGATTTCTGCCGCATCTCCGGCTAATAAACAAATGCTTTCTTGCTTCCCTGCCTTGTTTATGTTCTGTTCTGCTTCTTTAATTCTCTTTTCCATTTTCTCAATTGTTGTAATTCTGCCCTCTTTAGGCAGATACTGGCTCATCAATATAGAGGAGAAGCCAACCGCCGTTCCAACCTCTAATATTCGTTTTGGCTTATTTTGATGAATCAAAAAACGTAAAAGACTTCTTGTAGGTTTTTTGATAATTGGTACATATTCTGCTACTGCTTTTTTTTCTATTTCTTGCAGCAATGGAGGCAATTCTGCCTCCAAAGATTCAATATATCCTGCTATTCTTTTTTCTGTAATCATTACAAAATTTCACTCCATCTGTACTGTACTTTCATTGGTTATTACACTAATAATTTCTTCATAGGTCATGGATGTATTCAATCTATAGCTTCCCGGCAAAATTGGTTTTCTGGAACCGGTAGAAAGCTTGGCACGAACAAAGAACGTATTTTTATTCACAATAATTCCCATATTTTCTAATTTTTGTGCCAGTTCTTTTGTTCCCTCACCACTTTTAATCTCAATCGGCATATCTTTTCCCGGTAGGGAATCTACGGTTACATTTCCAAATATTTCATAAGAAAAGTCATAGACAACACCGCTTATACGAAATACTCCAATAATTATTATGGTATACAAAAGAATATTCCATATGATTTGAATAATGATCTTTAGCACACCCAGTGCCGATTTCGTACGATTCGTTGTTGTCGCCATGCTTATCCCATACCTTTCTTTTATTAATAAACTATTTAAAATTTCAAAAAATCAACATCAAAACTAAATCCTTCATTTATTTCATGATTTACCGTTCGAATTGTAGTACAGTATCGTTGCTCTGCTAAGAAAAATGCCTTCGTTAATGGTTCACTTAGTATATCTTTGTATTCCTCCAAAAGACCTTTTCTTTCATTTAGATTGCTTTGTACCAGAAACCGTTTTTTTCGAAATTCATCAAACCGTTCTAATAACGTCACATTTTCCTTCATTTGTTCATACAATGCTTGATATTCCAAAAATTCTTTACTTTTTTGTATTGCATTTACCAATTGTATTGTTTTCTCTTCTACATCGTTCATAGTAGTAACCATGATCCTTTCAAATTTCAGTAGGAAGCATTTTATCCTTATTTAAATTTCCATAATAATTGGAAGAATCATAGGATTTCTCTTGGTTTTCTTCCAAATAAAATCATTTAATGCATCTTTAATTTCATTTTTTATCTTTCCCCAGTCAGAAATATTATGATCGAAGCATTTATTCAAGGCTTCATTCACAACAACTCTGGCCTCGTCCATTAAATTTTCTGATTCGCGTACATACACAAACCCTCTGGAAACAAGATCCGGACCGGAAATAATCTGATTGCTGTATTTTTCTAAGGTAACCACAACAATAATAAGTCCATTTTCTGATAAATGCTGGCGATCTCTTAATACAATATTTCCTACGTCTCCTACACCCAGTCCATCCACCAAAATGCCTCGTGCCGGTACCTTCCCCACTACTTTTGCTGCTTCTTCACTCATTTCTAAAACATCTCCGGAAGAAAGGATAAATATATTTTCTTTTGGTATTCCCATTCCCTCCGCTAACTGTGCGTGAGTTTTTAAATGTCGATATTCTCCATGCATAGGAACCGCATAATGTGGTTTTGTCAACGCATAAATCAGTTTAATCTCTTCCTGACAAGCATGTCCTGAAACATGTGTATCTTGAAATATAACATTGGCACCCTTCATAGAAAGTTCATTGATAACTTTAGAAACCGATTTTTCATTTCCGGGAATCGGTGTTGAGCTGAATATAACGGTATCTCCCGGCTTAATAGAAATCTTACGATGAATGGATGCTGCAATTCTCGATAAAGCCGCCATGGATTCCCCCTGGCTTCCTGTTGTAATTAATACCAGCTGGTTATCCGGATAATTCTTCATCTGTTCAATATCAATCAGCGTACTTTCTTTTGCGTTAATGTATCCAAGTTCCGTTGCTGTACCAATGATATTTACCATGCTTCGGCCTTCTACCACTACTTTTCTTCCAAACTTTTCTGCAGAATTAATAATTTGCTGTACACGGTCCACGTTCGATGCAAAGGTTGCAACAATAATTCGGTTCTTTGTATTTTCCGAAAAAATATTATCAAAAGTTTTGCCTACCGTACGTTCCGACATTGTGAATCCCGGTTTCATTACATTGGTGCTATCACATAATAAAGCAAGTACACCTTTTTTCCCAAGCTCTGCAAAACGTTGTAAGTCAATGGTTTCACCAAAAACCGGTGTATAATCAACTTTAAAGTCTCCCGTGTGTACAATAATGCCGGCGGGAGAATAAATTGCCAGTGCTGCTGCATCTGCAATACTATGGTTGATTCGAATAAACTCAATCCGAAAATCTCCTAAATTAATAGACTGTCCATATTTTATCACTTTACGTTTTGTTTTCTTTAATAAATCATGTTCTTTGAATTTATTTTCAATAATGGCCATGGTAAGCTTCGTAGCATAAATAGGAGCATTAATCTCCCGCATTACATAGGGAAGACCTCCAATATGATCCTCATGTCCATGAGTAATAATGAAACCTTTTACTTTACTTGCATTTTCTTTTAAATAGGTTACATCCGGAATTACTAAATCAATTCCCAGCATTTCGTCCTCTGGAAAAGATAATCCACAATCTACTACAATTATACTTTCTTCAAATTCAAAAGCTGTAATATTCATTCCAATTTGTTCTAATCCGCCAAGAGGTATAATCTTTACCCCGGCCTGTGTCATTTCTTTTATTTTTTTCAAAAACTTGCACCTCCATAGTGTCTGCCCAGGAAAAAGTGCGTTTTTATTTCTGTATTAACCTATACTTATTTTCTTTGATTTCTGCATTTTTTGCAATAGCCAAATAGCTTAACTTCATGGTCTACTACTTCAAATCCACGAGATTCAAGAATACGTGTTTCCAATGAATCCAGCATATCCTCACCAAAGGCAAATACTGAACCACAATTTAGACATATTAAATGATGGTGATGGTGGCTTTTTTCTCCTTCCATCACACCAATTTCATATCGAACATATCCGTCATCCAAATTAACTTTGTCTACTAATTCTAAATCAGACAGGAGTTGAACCGTACGATAAACTGTTGCCAATCCAATCTCCGGATAATCTTTTTTTACATAATCATAGATTTCCTCAACGGTTAGATGGCATCCTGCATGCTCATTAAAAATTTCTAATATAGCAATTCGCTGTGTTGTTACCTTCAATCCATATTTTTTTAAAACCTGTTTAAAATAGTCTTGGTTTCCCGTCATACCGTTCACCCTTTAATTTTGTATATTTTAACACATACGAAACAATCACACCTGTTTTCCATAACTCATTGTTCTTTTTATATTTATAATGTTACATATTAATATCAACATCTTCTAAAAGTTCTTCAAATACTTTTGATAAGGCTTTAAGTTCTTCATCGTCTTCCACCACATCATAAATACTTTCTTCTTCATCTTCACTTTTTTGTTCTTTTAAAATAAGCGCTTCCGCTTCCTCTTCATCTGAATCGGTTACTAGTAAATAATTCACTCCCGATATGGTAGTTTCCTCTAATATATAAAAAGCAATCTCTTCGCCATCTGCCGTTGTAAAAAAAATCTTTCCATCTTCCATAATTAAAAATTTTCTCCTTTCAAAACCTCTATACTTCTGTTGTCTAAGTAGCCTTGGAGTATAAAAACAGCCGCTACCTTATCTACTACCTTTTCACGATTTTCTCGTCTTACGTTACCCTCTATCATGGCTTTATTTGCTGAAACCGTTGTCAAACGCTCGTCCCATAAAGTCACCTTTAGCCCTGTTCTACGTTCCAGAGTAACCTTTAGCTCTTCTGATTTTTGAGCTCTTTCACCAATGGTATTGTTCATATTCTTAGGATATCCTAAAACAATCTCTTCCACTTCGTACTCTTTAATTAATTGTTCAATCCGGGCAAGTGTCTGACGCAGTTTATTCTCATCTTTTCTACGAATCACTTCTATTCCCTGTGCTGTCAGCAAAAGTGCGTCACTTATGGCAACACCCATTGTCACTGAACCATAATCCAGTCCCATTATTCTCAAATCCGTTCTCCTACTCTACTCTTCTTACTTTAAATTACGTGCAATATAATCTTCTAATAATTCTTCAATAATTTCATCACGTTCTGCTTTCATAATCAAGCTTCTTGCGCCTTTATAGCTGGTTATGTAAGTTGGATCTCCCGACATCACATAGCCAACAATCTGATTCACCGGATTGTACCCTTTCTCCGTAAGTGCAGTATAAACGGATGCAATTATATCCTTTACCTCAATTTCCTGTTCTTTTTGTACTTTAAAATATTGTGTATTGCTTATTTCCTGCATTGTCTCCCATCCTTTACTCTTTCAATACGATCTCCTACGATACTATAATATTAATATACTTCTGCAAAAAACACAAGTCTAATCACAAAACACATTCCGACAGAATAATTCCTTCTATAGACTCTTTTTTAAGTCTTACCTCTTTTATACAGTTGTGAAAATTCTCTTCTCTTATGTTTACAGGGAAAGCAATTTTTATATATCTCTCATTATGTCCAACCCAGTACTCTTGATTTTCTATCCTGGTTTTTTCTTCCACCAGTACTTTTTGTATGGTTCCTATGAAAGATGATTTGTATTCTGTTTCCATTGTTCTTCCAAGGGTTATCAGCCGGCTGCTTCTCTCTGCTTTTATTTTTTCATCAACCTGGTCTTTTAGAAGGGCTGCTTTTGTTCCCTTTCTCATAGAATACTTAAATATATGAACATCCGAAAATGCAGCTTTCTTCACAAACTCTTGGGTAATAGAAAATTCTTCTTCCGTTTCCATTGGAAATCCCACAATAATATCGGTGGTAATTGCCGGCATGTGAAAATGTTTTCTTAAAATTCCACACTTTTGAAGGTACTCCTCCGAGGTGTATTTTCGATTCATTCTTACTAATACTTCATTGCATCCACTTTGTAAAGACAAGTGAAAATGTGGACAAATTTTGTCTATTTTTTTTAAATTTTCTACAAATTCCTCTGTTATAATTCTTGGTTCTAAAGATCCAAGACGAATTCTTTCCAGTCCCTCTATTTCATTCACTTTCTTCATAAGTTCAAGGAGCGGTTTTCCTTCCAGTTTAGTGAAGTCACTTTCTCCTTGCAAATCTACTCCATAAGAAGACAAATGAATGCCGGTTAATACCACTTCCTGATATCCTTTTTTTACTAAAGCGTTTACTTCCTCTATAATATCTTCTTCCTTCCGGCTTCGTATTCTTCCTCTTACATAGGGAATAATGCAATAGGTACAAAATTGATTACAGCCATCTTGAATTTTAATATAGGCCCTTGTTTTTTCTCCGGCATCTTCAATCACCGTTTCTTCGTAGGATTGAAAGGTTTTCATATCTTGGATAGCCGTCCTCTTCTCATGATTTTCAAAGTAAGCTTCCACGGCTTCTACAATTTTAGCTTTTTGATTATTTCCAATTACTAAGTCAATAGATTCATCTTTTTCAATTTCTTCCTTTGCCGCCTGAACGTAACATCCAACTGCCACAATCAGCGCTTCCGGATTCATTTTTTTTGCCTTGTGCAGCATCTGACGTGATTTTCTATCTGCCATATTGGTCACTGTACAAGTGTTAATAACGTAAATATCTGCCTTTTGGGAAAATTCTTTTATTTCATAATCCGCATCATGGAATGCTTTTTCCATTCCATTTGTTTCATAAAAATTAACTTTACATCCTAGTGTTAAAAATGCAACTGACCTCATTTTCGTAACCATGCCTTTCTCACTGCTTCTCTATTTTTTTAACTTTCTTTCATTTTTTTTGTATATTTTTTATCTACTTTGTACATTGACTTTTACAAATCTAAAATGTAACATATAACGGTAGACATAAAGCCCATTTGGGTAATCGAAAACTCATTAACATAAACCCATTAACAAGGAGGATTACGCAATATGAAAACTGTAAAAATTTCACTTAACTCTATCGATAAGGTTAAATCATTCGTAAACGATGTAACAAAGTTTGACACCGATTTTGATTTAGTCTCAGGACGCTATGTTATTGATGCAAAATCAATCATGGGTATCTTCTCCCTGGATTTATCAAAACCAATTGACTTAAGTATTCACAGCGAAGATAAAAAAGACGAGATTCTTGAAATTCTGGCTCCATACATTGTAAGCTAAGAGGCATTATTGGAACCGAAGGAACACAAATTATGTGTTCCTTTTTTTTATGTAATAGGAAAGTGCTCCTATTATATAAAAACGCTCCGCTGTGGGTGCGCACGCCGCGCTAAGGAACATGGTCACTGAAGTGACCATATTCCTTATCAATCACACACTATTGTTTCTATGGTATTCAAAGCGGTTTCCAGCATTTTTTCTATCTTTTCTTCCAGGTTTCTCTCTGAACAGCGAATCACTTTTAAATTTGGTTTTGTAACCGGATGTTTTGCAACAAATATAGTGCAGCAGTCCTCATATGGTTGAATGGAAGTCTCATACGTATTAATCTTTTCAGCAATGTCCACAATGTCCTGTTTATCAAAACCAATAACCGGTCGGTATACTGGCATTGTACATACCTCATTTGTAGAAGCCAGACTCTGCATCGTTTGACTGGCAACCTGTCCTATGCTCTCCCCGGTAATCAGCCCCAGACATCCACTTTTTTCTGCAAGCTTTTCAGCGATACGCATCATATAACGTCTCATAATAATGGTCAGTTCTTCATGTGGGCACTGTTCATAAATATAAAGCTGGATTTCTGTAAAATTAACAACATGAAGCGTAACTGGTCCTGCATATCGTGCTACTAATTTTGCCAAATCCACTACTTTTTGTTTTGCCCGCTCGCTGGTGTAAGGAGGTGCATGAAAATAAGTTGCTTCAATTGCAACACCACGCTTTGCAATCATATAGCCGGCTACCGGACTATCAATTCCACCAGAAAGAAGCAGCATTGCTTTTCCATTTGTTCCAACCGGCATTCCTCCCGGTCCTGGTATGCACTGGCTGTAAATGTAGGTGCGGCCCCTTACTTCTACATGAATATAAGCATCCGGATTATGAACGTCTACTTTTAACGTGTCAAAATGATCCAAAAGATAAGAACCCATTTCCATACAGATTTCCGGTGAAGTCATGGAATATCTCTTATCTGCTCTTTTTGCTTCTACTTTAAATGTAATTTCTCTTTGTCCATATACTTTTTCTACGTATTCTCCACATGCCTTTGTAATCATGTCCCATTCTGTACTATCAATCACCATCGTTGGACAAATCTGTGCAATTCCAAAAACACGTTTTAATGCCTCCAGCGTTTCTTCATAGTCAAATTCATTTTCCGCTTCTACATAAATTCTTCCCTGTTCCTTTGTTACCAGAAAATTACCTTCCACATTTTTCAATGCAAATTTAATCTGATCTTTTAAGGCATTTTCAAAAATATATCGATTTTTCCCTTTTGTCCCAATTTCTGCATATTTCACTAAAAAAACTTTAAACATTTTACTCCTCTTTCTTATGGTTTTTACCTTTTTTCCTAGTGTCTTGTATATTTCCGAAGCCTTGGTAGTATTTCATTTAATGCCGCCAGGGTAATGTCCAGTTCCTCTTTTGTTGTCATTACCGACAGGCTAAACCGTATGGTATTATCCAGCAAGTCCTCTTTCACTCCTATTGCCCTTAGTGTTCCGCTAATTTGTGGATGATTGGAAGCACATGCAGAGCCTGCTGACACACAAATTCCTTGTTCCGCCAAAGCATGTAATACTACTTCACTTCGAACCTTTGAAAAACTTACACTGATAATATGTGGTGCTGTATCTTCTAAGGCAATTCCATGAATTCCATTTACATAGGTTCCATCTATTTTTGAAATCTGCTCTATAAAATAACGTTTCTGTTCATAAAGAGCCGATATCTTTTCCTCATGATTTTCATAAATCTCTTTTGCTGCTTTTGAAAAGCCTGCAATCCCCGGAACATTTTCTGTGCCTGAGCGCAATCCTTTCTGTTGTTCTCCACCATAAAGAATTGGTTTTATCTTTGTTTTATCCTTAATATAAAGAAAGCCAATTCCCTTTGGTCCATGTATCTTATGAGCACTAACGGAAAGTAAATCAATTCCCATTCTTTTTGGATAAATGCGGATTTTACCATATGCCTGAATGGCATCCACATGAAATAAAATTTCTTTTTTCTTTTCTTTGATTGCCTTTCCAATTTCCTGAATTGGCATAATTCCTCCAATTTCATTATTTACATACATAATGGATACTAAAATGGTATCCTCTCTTATGGCTTCCAGTAATTCTGAAATGGATATCTGCCCATTTTCATTCACATCCAAATAGGTAACTTCAAATCCATTTTCTTCCAAAAAGAAAAGAGGATTGTGTACGGAAGGATGTTCTATTTTTGAAGTAATAATATGTTTTCCACTTCTTTGATTGGCAAGGGCCCCTCCAATTAATGCCATATTATTAGATTCCGTTCCTCCTGAGGTAAAAATAATTTCTTTTGCTTCCACTTTCAAGGTTCCTGCAATCACTTTTTTAGCTTCTTTAACATATTCTTCCGCTTCCATACCTTTTGTATGCAGAGAGGAAGGATTTCCAAAATCTTCTTCCATTGTTTTTACCATTATCTGAATTACACTTTCAAATGGCTTTGTTGTTGCTCCATTATCTAAATAAGCCCTAAGCTCCATTTGCAGTCACCTCTCATTTTTTAACCTTTTTCTTCATACCGGCGTTCCATTTCAAACATGAGAAGTGAAAGTGCCGTAATTCCTGCAGTTTCGGTACGTAAAATTCGTTTTCCCAAGGTAATTGGTACAATTCCCGCTTCCAAAGCATAAGCAATCTCTTCTTCCGAAAATCCACCTTCCGGTCCAATAAATACAGCTGCCGTTTTCCCCTCTGCCATTTTTTTAATGGCTTCACCGGATGTTTTCATTCCTTGGGATCCTTCATATGGAATGATTCCATTTTCCATTTTTTTTGCAAGATTTATAGCTTCTTTAAAATCCATAACCCCTTGTATCTTTGGAATGATACCGCGTCCTGACTGTTTTGCCGCTGCTTCACTAATTGACTGCCAGCGTTCCAGTTTTTTCTTTTCTTTTTTCTTATCTTCTATCTTCGCAACACAAAACTTCGTAGCAACCGGAATCACCTCTGTTACACCCAGTTCTACGCTCTTTTGTATAATAAGTTCCATTTTATCTTTTTTAGGCAATCCTTGAAAAAGATAAATTTT
Organism: Acetivibrio sp.; assembly: GCA_036658435.1. Lineage (GTDB taxonomy): Bacteria > Bacillota > Clostridia > Lachnospirales > Lachnospiraceae > DIGJ01. Next base: position 1,868 of record JAVXEO010000046.1, on the reverse strand, counting down.
CGTTGGCAGTTCTGTATCCGCTTTTTTAATTTCAAGAACATCTGCAAGTATTTCACTTTCATCCATGACTGAAATACTCACCTTATAAAACAAGCCTTCCTTATCACATAAAATAAGATTCTCTCCAAGGCTCATTCGTAGGACATTTTTGATATGATTCACGTCATCGCCTGTTATGCGAATGGTTTCTTCTTCAATCTGTCCCTTTTCAATGTAAAAACAATGCATTCTAATCCTCACGTTCTTAAGTTATCTTTTGGGATAACTTGATACAGTATTTAACATGATAACATTATTTCATGCAAAAGTCAAATAAGCTGCGCTTTTTTTGCAACAAAGGATACCCAGTCACCCATTTCAATTATTTCAATGATTTTAAAATTATTTTCAAGTATGGCCTCTTTTACTTCCTCTTTTTTCATATCAATAATACCGGAAGAAATGAAAAGAGCACCTGGTTTCATATGTTTTCCAATTTCTCCCGATAAAGGTATAATAATATCTGCTAAAATATTGGCAACCACAATATCATACTTTTCCATTCCCACCTGCTGCTGTAATTTTTCTTCTGTAATTATATTACCGGCATAGGCACAAAATTTGTCTTCCGGTATTTCATTTATTTTTACATTTTCATGCGTTGCCGTTAAAGCTGCCGGATCAATGTCGATTCCCACTGCATACTCTGCTCCCAATTTTAATCCGATAATAGAAAGAATTCCACTTCCACAGCCTACATCCAGAAGTCTTGTTTCCTTTGTCAAATATTTTCGAAGTCCCTCGATACAAAGTTTTGTTGTTTCATGGGAACCGGTACCAAATGCCGTGCCAGGATCAATTTCAATAACAATGTCCCCCTCTTTTTTTTCTTTTAAAGTTTCCCAGGTTGGCTTAATAATAATATCCTCTGCCACACGAAATGGTTTAAAGAATTCTTTCCAATTATTAATCCAATCCTGATCGTCTGTTTCTTCCAGCGTAACACTTCCTTCCCCAATCTCTATAAATTGAGATATTTCTTTTAAGCCTTCTTTTATATTTTGAACCAGCTCATCCATATCTCTTTCAGGGTCTACATAGGAACTCACCCTTGCTTTTCCATCATCCGGTCCAAGATCCGGTAAAATATCAATGTACATTGCCGCTTTATCTTCTTCGCTTAATGGAACCTTATCTTCTATTTGAATTCCCTCCAGTCCAAGCTCATCAAATAAATTACTAATAAAATCCACTGCCTCACACGTTGTTTCAATTGCAACTTTTATCCACTTCATTTTTATACCATTTTATACCCTAAAAGGTATCCTTTCTTTACTCTAAATGTGTAAAAATTATATCACACTCTTTCAATGAAGTAAATCTCTCTGGTTTTATACGGTAAAGATTCCACGAAAAAACGGTATGAATAAAGAGGCAATACATTCACCTTCATGGGAATGTATTGCCTCCTTTTTTACTTTTTTTGCTTTATTTTTTTTTACTTTTTTATAGTTTTCGGTGACAAATTACGCTTTAGGTTTTTGATCTGCGTATTTGTCATACCGCCGGAAATAAGATATTTCTTTGCTGCATCTGCAAGCTTTCCATTATCTAAGTCAGAAGTGCTCATAATATAATTTAGCATAGAAATTACATCTTCGGATATTACCTTATATTGTTCCGTTCCTTTTTTTACATGATAATAATTAATATAGCTTTCCATATAGTCTTTTATAATTTGATTTTTAGTTCCTCCCATCAAAGAACCAAGCAAGGCTGCATAAAATCCGGTACGGTCCTTTCCCTCGGTACAATGGAAAAGATAGGGTCCTTTGTTCTCCGACATAAATACAGCACCTTGTATAACAGATTGTTTAAATTCTTCACTG
>JAVXEO010000045.1:0-20332 GCA_036658435.1 Acetivibrio sp. | reverse complement strand
TGTCAGATGAATGCTCGAGATTCCGAAAAAATAGATGGTATTTTGCATCAAATTGGATATGAGGAAGGCAAAGATGAAAGTGCAGATTTTGTTATCTTTAATACTTGTACGGTTCGTGAAAATGCCAATTTAAAGGTATATGGTCATTTGGGATTTCTCAAGAAAATGAAAAAGGAAAATCCACTTAAAAAAATCGCATTGTGTGGTTGCATGATGCAGGAGCCTACGGTAGTAGAAAAAATTAAAAAAAGCTATTCTTTTGTGGATTTGATTTTTGGAACCCACAATATTTTTAAGTTTGCAGAACTTCTTTTTAGCTGCTTTACTTCCAAAGGAATGACTCTTGACTTATGGGAAGATACCACAGAAATTGTAGAAGACCTTCCAAGCGACCGTAAATATAAATTTAAAGCCGGTGTTAACATTATGTTTGGCTGCAATAATTTTTGTAGTTATTGTATTGTTCCATATGTAAGAGGACGAGAACGAAGCCGCAACCCAGAAGATATTTTGAAAGAAATTAAAGAACTGGCAGCAGACGGTGTCGTTGAAGTCATGCTTTTAGGACAAAATGTAAATTCTTATGGTAAGAATCTGGAATGCCCCATGAAATTTTCAGATCTATTAAAAGAGGTTGAAAAAATAGAAGGCCTGAAGCGTATTCGGTTCATGACCTCTCACCCAAAGGATTTATCCCAGGATTTAATTGATACAATGAAGGCTTCCAATAAAATTTGTATGCACCTTCATTTACCGGTACAGTCTGGAAGCAGTAAGATTTTAAAAGATATGAATCGAAAATATGATAAAGAACATTATTTAAATCTAGTAGAAAAATTACGTACTGCCATGCCGGATTTATCCTTAACTACGGATATTATTGTAGGATTTCCAGGTGAAACCGAAGAAGACTTTTTAGAAACTATGGATGTCGTTGAAAAGGCACGATATGACAGTGCCTTCACTTTTATTTATTCAAAAAGAACAGGAACTCCGGCTGCTGCCATGGAAGACCAGGTGCCCGCCTCGATAATCAAAGACCGTTTTGATCGCTTATTAAAAAGAGTACAGGCAATTTCAGCGGAAGAAACAAAGAAAAAAGAAGGACAGATTTTGCCTGTTTTGGTGGAAGAAAAAAGTGAACAGGATAAGAGTCTGGTTACCGGACGGCTGAGCAATAATTTACTGGTACATTTTAAAGGAAGTGAAAACTTAATTGGAACGGAAGTTTTGGTAAAATTAGTAGAGTGTAAAGGTTTTTACTATATGGGGGAATTGATATGATATATCCAAATTTTCTAAAAAAGAAGGATAACATTGGTGTAACCGCCCCTTCGGATGGAAACAATAAAGAACTGGATTTGATACGATTAAATTATGCCATAGACAAGCTTGCCGCTTTGTCCTATCCAGTTGTAGAAACACCGAATGTCCGAATCAGCAAAAATGGAAGAAGTGGGGATGGGAAACAAAGAGCAGGGGAGTTTATCAGCCTGATCCATCATCCAAGGGTAGCCACCATTGTTTCGGCAAAGGGAGGGGATTATCTTTGCGAAATGCTATCTTATCTTGACTTTGAAGAAATTAAGAAAAATCCAAAATGGATACAGGGATATTCTGACAACACCGGAATTTTATTTACGGTAACCACCCTGTGTGATATCGCAACTCTTTACGGTAATAACTTTAATGACTTTGGAATGGAATGCTGGCATCCTTCCGTTTTTAATAATTTTGAAATACTACAGGGAAACCTAGTGGAACAGGAAAGCTTTGATTATTATGAAGATGGATTTTATGATAAAGAAACCGGTTTGGAAGGCTACCGAAAAGACAAAACCGTGTGCTGGAACCATAGTGGTGAGGCAAAAGAAATCCTTGTGAAGGGAAGACTTCTGGGGGGATGTCTGGATGTTTTATTAAACCTGGCAGGAACTCGGTTTGATTTTACAAAAGATTATATAGAACGATATAAAGAAGATGGAATTTTATGGTATCTGGAAAGTTTTGAAACCAACCCAGAGACGTTAACAAGAAGTCTCTGGCAGCTAAAAGAGGCAGGTTGGTTTTCCAATGCTTCCGGTTTTATCTTTGGAAGACCATGTATGTATCCAGAACAGTCGGAAATCTCCTATCGTTGTGTTGTTGAGGAATCCTTAAAGGAATTTAAGCTTCCTATGATATTTGATGCAGACATTGGTCATAAAGGACCACAGTTTACCATGATGAATGGTGCTTATGCAACGGTTTGGAGTGGATATGGTAAAGGAAGAATGAGAATGGAGCTACGGTAAAATAAAATCTTAATACAATATTAATACCTCCTTGTAGAAATTAACACCTTGTTTATATGGTATTTGATACGATAGGTACATAACATAAGATGTTACTTTGGAAGGAGAAATTTATGTATATCATTATAGCGGGTTGCGGAAGACTAGGAAGCAATCTGGCAAAAAAATTAGCAGATGCCGGTCATGATGTATGCGTGTTTGATCGAGAAGGAGACAAACTATCCAATCTCGGCAGTGGATTTAATGGAAAAAGAATGAAAGGAATCGAGTATGACAATGATAATTTATTGGAAGGCGGGATTGAAACAGCAGATGTTTTGCTGGCAGTCACTCCGGACGATAACATTAACTTAACGGTTTGCATGATAGCCTCACAAATTTACCATGTTCCAAGTATTATTGGAAGAGTAAATAATCCGGCAAAGACCTATTTATATGATGCTCTGGATATTACAACCATAAATCCGGTAGAAACGGAAATTGCAATTGTTCAGAGTCTTATCGTAAATAAGGAGATGAAATTATGAAATCTATTGTCATAGGTGGAGGCAAGATTGGCTATAACCTTTTCAAAACATTAAAAGACGCGGGTCATGAAGTTGTTTTAATCGAAAAAAACAAAGAAAAATGCATTGCAATTGCAGAAGATATTAATGAAGATATCATCTGGGGAGATGGTTCGGATTTAGATGTGTTACGAGATGCCGGTATTGAAGAAGCGGAAATTGTTGCTGCAGTAACCGGAACCGATGAAGAAAATCTAATTATCTGCCAGATTGCTAAAATTAGCTTTCAAACACAAAAAACCATTGCAAGGGTGAATAATCCCAAGAATACAAAGATGTTTAAACAATTAGGGATTGACAATACCGTTTGCAGCACGGAAGTCATTGCAAATTTAATAGAGTATGAATTGGACAAAAAAGAGTATCATATCTTAAATACCTTTGAACGCGGAGCCATGATTTTAGTTGAACTTACCATTCAATCCAACAATGTATGGTGTAATCAACAAATTAAAACCTTAGATTTGCCAGAAGAATGCGTATTTGTTTCCGTTATTCGAGGCGAAAAGGTTATTTATCCCAAAGGCGGCACTTTAATTTTAGAGCAGGACAAGGTTGTCATTATTACAAACCATCCGGTGCTCAATGAATTAATACTCAAAATAAAAGAGGGAGAAAAAAAATGGAAAAAGCAGTTAAGGAAATAAAAGGAATTTTGTCAGAACTTGCAATGGTAACGATATTTGTGGCATTAACCTTTGGCACCGCCGTGCTTGTAATGAGGTGATCCTGTGAAAATACAAAATACATTTAAAAATAATCTCGGTATTGTATTATATTATACGGGATACGTTATTCTTGGAATTACATTTTTAATGTTGATTCCGGTGATAACGGCATTGTTATTTGGAGAGTGGAATACGGTATTCGATTTTCTAATCAGCCTTTTTGTATCTATGATTGTTGGTTTGATTATGTTAATATTTGGAATTTCCACAAAGGGAAATAAAATAACCGTTCAGTGGAAACATGGACTTACCATTGCATCCTTTTCCTGGATTATATTAATGGTATTATGTGCGCTTCCCTATTGGTTCAGTGGACACTCTCTCTCCTTTCTGGATTCCTGTTTTGATGTAATGAGTGGATTTACAACAACGGGTATTGTCTTAACTCAGGATTTGGATCATCTATCGAATGGTCTCAATATGTGGAGACATATGTTAACCTTTATTGGCGGTCAGGGAATGGTAGTTTTAGCCCTTACCTTCTTGGTAAAGGAAACGGGCGGCGCTTACAAAATGTATGTTGGAGAAGGAAAAGATATTGAGTTAACTCCAAATGTAAGAGGAACGGCTCGGATTATCTGGAGAATCAGTATTATTTATCTGGCAATTGGTACTTTTCTGCTTTGGATAAATGGAATGATTATAGGATTGAAGCCGATTTCTGCCTTCTTACATGCTCTTTATATTTTCGAATCTGCCTGGAGTACGGGGGGCTTTGGCCCCATGAGCCAAAACATAATGTACTATCATAGTCTTTCCTATGAATCCCTTACCATTATAATATTCATTGTAGGTTCCTTTAACTTTGGTCTTCATTATGCACTATGGCAGGGAAAACGGAAGGAAATATTTAAAAACATTGAAATCCAAAGTTTTTTCATTACCGCGTTGACGGCAAGCTTCTTAGTTCTTGGAGGACTTGCTAAACTAAATGTATATTCGGATGGAATTTCTGCATTTAGAAGAGGGGTGTATAATGTGCTGTCTGCACATACCACCACCGGTTTTGGATCTATTTATGCAAGACAATATGCTTTGGAGTGGGGCGACTTTGCTGTTTTAATTATGGTTATTGTTATGCTGATTGGTGGTTCTGCCTGTTCTACAGCTGGGGGATTTAAAGGCTTACGTGTAGGAATTGTATGCAAGGGTCTACTCATGGATGTTAAAAAATTATTGACCTCAGAGCGTAACATGAAGGTGTATAAATATCATCATATTAAGGATCAGATTTTGGATGACGGATTGGTAAAAGGTTCCGCATTGATTATTTTATGTTATATTGTTATGTTCTCCATAGGAACCTTGCTGGGAGCCTATTATGGATATCCGTTGGCAAGTGCTGCTTTTGAATCTGCATCCGTCACAGGAAATGTTGGATTAACCATTGGAGTTTCAACACCGGGAATGCCGGTTTTATTGAAAACATACTATATTATTGCAATGTACTTAGGAAGACTGGAATTCTTATCTGTATTTGCACTGATTGGATTTGGGATAGGAGGGATTAAAAAACTATGTACAAGAAAAGGAAAATAAAAGCTTTCTTTGGAATCTTATTTTTGATGCTCTTATTTTGCCCCACCATGGCCAAGGCAGAGGAGGTTACTAAAGTCTATGACCTAATTGAACATGCCAAGGCCTATGATGAACAAAGGATTACTCTTTTTGGGGAGGCCATTGGGGAACCCCTTAAAAGAGGAGAATATACCTGGGTTAATATAAATGATGGCAGCAGTGCCATTGGTGTTTGGATGAAGACGGCAGAGGCGGATTCCATAGAAAAATATGGAAACTATAAGACAAAAGGGGATGTTATTAAGGTGCAGGGCATATTTCACCGGGCATGTACTCAACATGGTGGAGAAGCAGACATTCATAACGTTTCTTTTGTAATTACAGAAAAAGGTACGTCCATTGTACGTACCCTTGCTCCGGCTAAAATAGTAACCTGTGCCATTTTATTTGTGATTGCAGGCTTCTTTGCTTTTCTTTACTACTATAAAAGAAAAAAGCTTTCATTTTAAATTGAAATTTTCTTTAATTTCCACTTTCAATACTAATTTCATTAAATTTATCTAAAAGTTGTGAAAGAGAAAGTTCTTCTTTTTCACAACCTTTTTTATCAAGAAGAGTGGTACCTTGATGCATCATAAGGAGACGATTTCCGTAGTCTAATGCAAATTTTAAATTATGGGTAACCATAATTGCTGTAAGATTCTTTGTCTTTACAATGGTATTGGTTAATTCCATAATATTTTCTGCTGTTTTAGGATCCAGTGCCGCTGTATGCTCATCTAAAATAAGAAGCCTGCTTGGAGTCATGGTTGCTGTTATCATAGCAAGTGCCTGACGCTGCCCACCGGATAGCTTTCCTGTTTTATCCTGCATACGGTTTTCTAAACCGAGGTGCAGCAGTTCCAGCTGGGTGCGATAATAATCCAGGCGGTCTTTATTGACTGCTTTTTGAAAAAGATAAGATTTCCCCTTATGGTCTGCCAGTGCCATATTTTCAAGAATGGAAAAAGAGGCACAGGAACCTTTTGCCGGATCTTGATATACCCGAGCAATAAAAGAGGAACGTTTGTAATCCTTCATTTTTGTTATATTCTTTTCACAGAGAAAAATCTGTCCATTATCCGGTGAGATATTACCACAAATTAAATTTAACAGAGTACTTTTTCCGGAGCCATTGCTTCCGATTACAGAAATGAAAGTTCCCTTTTCTACCTTTAAGTTGAAATTTTCAAAAAGAGTATTTTCATTTAAGGTACCTGGATGGAATGTTTTATTTATACTCCTAAGTTCAAGCATTCTTTTTCCCTCCTTTTTTTATAAAATCTTTACCAACTAAAGCGACTAAGAAAATTACAGCCATTAACAGTTTTAAATTATTGGGATTAAAATTCAAGTTAAGGGCAGCAGACAAGCAGGCTTTATAAATAATAGAACCTAAAATTACCATGGTGCTTCCCTTCATAAAGCGGACTCGTGAAAAAAGGGAAAGACCAATGATAACAGAGGCAAGACCCATTACCAGCATTCCGGTTCCGGCATTTACATCAAAACTTCGCTGGTGCTGGCAAAGAATGGAGCCAGCCGTGGCTGCAAGACCATTACAGAGCATAAGACCTAGAATCTTTACTTTTCCGGAATCTTTACCCAGCATGGTAACAACCGTTTCATTATCGCCGACTCCTCGAAGTAAAAGACCAGATTTGGTTTTTAAATAAAGGTCAAGGGCGATTTTTAAAAAAATAGTACATAAAAAAACAATGGAAAGTGCACTTAGTTTTTTTGTAAAGGTACTATTAAATATGGTATTTTGATTGGTGATAGGAAGAATTGCCTTTCCCCCTGCAAGCATTAAATTAATGGAATAAAGACCGGTCATAGTTATAATTCCAGCTAAAAGATCTTTGATTTTAAATACCACATGAAACACGCCGGTTAAAAATCCGGCAAAAGCACCAGCAGAAAAAGAAAGAAGAATAGCCAGCCATGGATTAACTCCATGAATAATAGCCATAGCCGTCATTGCGGCACCAAGTGGAAGTGTACCATCTACGGATAAATCCGGAAAATCCAATATACGGTAAGTAATGTAAATTCCAAGAGCAAGAATTCCATAGATAAATCCCTGCTCCAAAACACCAACGATAATCGATACTATAACGTCCATTTCAATAACCATACCTTTCAAAATGTATTTTGTTAATTCCGCAATTGCTTGCCTATTGAATGCTTTCGTCGGTTAAATAAGTAACCGTATCTTTATATTCTTCTGGAATTTGAAGTCCAAAGCGATCCAGTACCTCTGGATTGGCTACCGGTGTACAAGCTGAAATTACGGCAACGGGCATATTTTCAATAGAATCGCCTTTTAACACATCAGCAGCCATTTTTCCGGTGGTTTTACCAAGCTCATAGTAATTTATATTGGCAGCGGCAACACAGCCTTTCTTTACCTGTTCTTCTTCGGAACCAAAAACAGGAATTCCGGCTTCATTTGCCTTAGCTAACAGGGTATCTAGATTGTTAACAACATTATTATCTGTAAAATTATTGATTACATCACATTTTGTTAGAAGCGTATCCAATGCCAAAGGAATATCGGAAGGTGAATTTACACCCATGGCTTCAATGGTAAACCCATAGTCAGGAGCTAACTTTTTAAATTTTTCAAGATGAACGGAAGAATTCACCTCACTGGTAGTATAAAGAATTCCAATTACTTTTGCATCCGGCATCATGCCACGAATTAACTGCATTTGCTGTTCTAAAGGAAGGGAATCGGAAGTCCCACTACAATGAGTACCCGGCTTTTCCATGGATTCTACAAGTTCGGCGGCAATGGGATCGGAAACTGCCGTAAATATAACCGGAATATCGGTTCCTATCGTTGCGTTGTAACAAGCCATTGCCGTTGGTGTTGCAATTCCGCAGAGCAAATCATATTTTTTTGATACAAAGGTATCTGCAATCATAGCTGCATTGGAAGGATCCCCTTCTGCGTTTTTGTAATCAATGGTAAGATTTTCTCCTTCTATAAAGCCTTCTTCCTTCAACCCATCTATAAATCCCTCCCGGCAGTGATCAAGAGAGCCATGGGGGGCAATCTGTGCAATTCCAATCCGATACGCTGATGCTTTTTTGGAAGCGGTCGTTTCCTGATTTGTACTGCAGCCTGCTAATAGGACAATGCTTAGGAACATGGTAGTTGTAACACATACTAATTTTTTCATAATAAAATCCTCCTTAAATTTTTGTAATAGGAGCAACGTTCCTATTAAATAAAAAAAATCCCCAATCCCTGCAAAATATTGCAAAGGGACAAGAGATTAAACCTGCGGTACCACCCTGATTGATATACATAAATATATCCACTTATTCTTATGCTGACACATAAGCTCATGGATAATGGGTTGAGTTCCCATCAGAAACTACTCCGTATAAAAATACGTTTCGGTCTGCCCTCAAAAGTCCATTCTTACTATGCCTCGCTGCGACATCTCAGCTTACGTCGCTCTCTGGAAACGGGTGAATAGTAATACTCCTCTTTTTCAACGGTTTTGTTTTTTAAATTATAGATATCATATGCGACATTTTTCTATTTGTCAACTAAAAAAAAATTTTAATTAAAAAATTTAGTAAATTGCTTTGTTAATTATTTTAAATTGTGGTAGAATGTAATGTAGTGAATTTTTAAAAGAACATCGAATGAAAGAAAGCGCAAGAATGGAGAACATTATGCGAATTACAAAGGACGAGATACGAAAGATGGCAGGAGATGATGTAGTTTATTATCGCGGAGCAAGGTATTTTCGTGAAAATGCAGTATCGAATGTAACCTGGTCCAAAACAAGTAAAATTTATCGTGCTAAAGTACAGGGGAAAAATCCATATACGGTTATTATTAAAACAGATCCTAAAATAAGTGCCACCTGCAATTGTCCGGATTATGTTAAGAATAAAGGCCCTTGTAAGCATATTATAGCCACTTTGCTGTTTATATCTGACTATAATGAAAGAACCGAAGAAAATCCCAAGGATCCAGATAAAAAACAGATATTTGACATTATTGAATATTTTAACCGACAGAAGTTTAAAGAGGTATATGGAGAAACATTTGACCTTCGCGTCACAATTTCTCTGCCAAGTATCTTTAAGTCAAATACGGGGAGTGCTTTTGTATCGTTACAAGTTGGAAATAAGCGGCTATATAAGGTTCAGAATCTAAAAAAATTTCTAACAGATTACTACAATCATGAAAATATTACCCTTGGAAAAGAATTTAAATTTATAGAAGGGGAAAGTCGTTTCAGTAAAAAATCTCAGAAAATTCTGGATTATTTACTGGAAATTTTTGAGATTCAAGAATCCTTAGGACGTGTATATTACTCTAACTTGTTTACCAAGTCGGATATGATATTTACCAAAAATATGATATATAAATTATTGGAATGCATTGGGGATGAACCGTTTAATCTGACATTAAGTGACAAGATTTATGAAAACATCCATTTTAGCAATGACAATCCGGAAATCAGTCTGCATATTACGGCAAAACAGGAGGAAGTTTTGTTAGACTATGATAAAAGTTACCAGATTATTTCCCTTACCGATGATGGAACCCTTTTACTTTGCGAGAAAGTTTTATATCATCCCAAAGTAAGTTTTTTAAAAAATTATCTTCCTTTTTATAATACTTTAGGAAAAGAAGCACTGCACTTTCAGGGAGAAGATAAACAAAAATTTTTGGATATGGTGTTGCCAAACCTCCATGAAACCATGACAATTAACATACCCGAATCCATGAAAGAAAATTATATTGAAGATGATTTGAAAATTTCTATTTATTTAGATCGCAATAAAAATTCCATTGCGGCTGAAGTTTATTTTACCTACGGAGAATATCGTTTAAATCCTCTGAATATGAAGGTCCCCAGCGGAATTGTAATTATACGTCAAAAAGCAAAGGAAGAGAAATTTACCGATATTTTAGAAGATCTGGGATTTTTACCTTATAAGGATTTTTTTCTATTGAAAGAAGAAGAGCATATTTATCATTTCATTACCGAAGGTGTCCACCGTTTAAATGAAGACCATGAAGTTTTTTATTCCGATGCCTTTCGAACAATTTCCATTCGCTCAGCAGGTTCCATTACCACCTCTGTAAAGATGAACCATGCACTTGACTTATTGGAAATGGATATGAGCTTTGATGAGATACCAAAAGAGGAACTAAAAGAAGTCTATCATTCACTTCAGCTAAAGAAAAAGTTCCATCGTTTAAAAAATGGTATTTTTATTAACTTAGAATCTGAAGAAGCAAAATCCGGTCTGCGTATTTTAGATAAATTTCATTTGAATTTCAAAAACCAGGGAGAAGAAGGCTTTTTGCTTCCTAAATATGCGGCGGTGTATTTAGAAGACTATTTAGGAAAAGAAGAATCCATTACCTTTCAAAGCGATCCGGAATTTAAAAAATTAGTTACGGAAATTGTAGCGGATACTCGCAAGGATTATACGGTATCAAAAAAAATTCAGGCAGACCTGCGTAATTATCAAAAAAAAGGATATTCCTGGCTGCGTATGTTGGCAGAGCACAATTTAGGCGGGATTCTTGCGGATGATATGGGACTCGGTAAAACATTGGAATCGATTGTTTATATGGTAGCCTATCCAAAAGAAAAACACTTAATTGTATGTCCGACTTCTTTGATTTATAACTGGCAGGACGAATGCAGTAATTTTGCTCCTTCTTTAAAAACACTGGTGATTACGGGACAACCAGAAATCAGGCAGGAGAGGATTCGAAGTTATGAGGAATATGATATCTTGATTACCTCTTATCCCTTAATTCGAAGAGACTATGAATTTTATCAGGAATTGAATATTCACACGATGTTTATTGATGAAGCACAGTTTATTAAAAATCCGGTATCACAGAATGCAAAAGCCGTTAAAAGAATACCGGCAAAACATAAATTTGCATTGACTGGAACCCCCATTGAGAACTCCCTTACCGAATTATGGTCTATTTTTGATTTTGTACTTCCGGGATTTTTACAAACCCATCATAAGTTTATGGAAACCTATGAGCGCCCTATTATTCGAGATGAAGATAAGGAAGCCTTGGCGGAACTTATTCGAAAGATTAACCCCTTCGTTTTGCGGCGAATGAAACGCGATGTGTTAACTGAATTACCGGAAAAGATAGAGACTAAGTTATTAACCGAGATGACAGAAAAACAGAGTGCGGTTTATATGTCTTTTATTGATAATATTAAAGAGGAGCTGAATCATTCCATTGAAGAAAAGGGATATGAAAGAAGCAGTTTTCAGATATTGTCTGCCCTTACCAGACTCCGGCAAATATGCTGCCATCCTTCTACTTTTCTTTCAAATTATAGTGGTGACAGTGGAAAGCTCGAGCTTTTAATGGAACAGTTACCTGGAATTCTGGATAATGGACATCGCGTACTGATTTTTTCTCAGTTTACTTCTATGCTGCAGATTATTGGAAAGAGACTGGAAGCTGCCCAAATGTCACATTTTTATCTGGATGGTGCAAATAAACCAGAAGAACGTATGGATATGGTCAGCCGCTTCAATGGCGGGGAAAAAGATGTTTTTCTGATTTCTTTAAAAGCCGGAGGAACCGGTATTAATTTAACTGGGGCCGATACCGTAATTCACTTTGATCCATGGTGGAATCCTGCAGTAGAAGAGCAGGCAACGGATCGTGTATACCGCATTGGGCAGACCAATACCGTCCATGTAATTAAGCTGATTACCAAGGGAACCATTGAAGAAAAAATATATAAATTACAAAAAAGAAAAAGAGAACTTTCGGATTCTGTAATTGATGCAAAAGAAATTTTTATTAATCGCCTGACCAAAGAAGAAATTGAAGATTTGTTTCGAATGGATTAAGGTATGCAAAAGCCCTGCAAGTAATACCTGCAGGGCTTTTACATACCTTATATTTAAAAGTGTTCATTATAATAATCTTCAATTAACTGGTCTGCATAGGAATCATCCAATCCATTATAAGCACCAAGAAGCTGTTTTTTGATATAATCCGTGCGGTTTAGATAGTTTACTTCTTCAGAAACAGACTCGTTGTCTATGCTACGAAAGACTTCATCCGTCATATGTTCTCCTAACCAAATATTAATAGAGTTCGTTAGGTCACGTTCTTGCCCAATCTGTTCCTTTGCTGACTTTGCACTTTTTTGTGTAATAAATCCAACAAAAAGACAAGCAGAAAATAGAATGGAATAAAGGACATAAGAAAAAGCACCATGAATAAAACTAATAAATCCGGAGATGTTTAGGGCAACAAAAGCAAGTCCAAGAACACCAAATACATAAAAAATCTTTGCCGTGGAAGATAAGTCATTGTATTTATCTTCTCTTTTTACATAGACACCGGAAGAATGAGATTCTTCTTGATCCAAAGGAACATTTTCATCCGTTATTTCTTTTTCTATTTCCGATTCTTCCGGATTGGATTCATTTTCTTCTAACTCACTAACATAAAATGCTTTAAATAACTTCTTTGCTTCGGTAGTATCTTCCCCGGCTACCGAGACTGCAAAGTCCTCTGTTTCTTGCTGAAAGGTCATGGCAGCGGAAGCAATTTCAGAATATTTTAAAAATTCCAAAAATTTCTTTGCCAATTCCTCATCTTCTGTGGACATAATGGAAGTAAGTTCTCTTTCTTCTTCCAAACAGGCAACCAGTTCACTGCCGCAGTCAGAACAGATTTTAATTTCGTCTCTATACTCCAATTTACATTTAGGACACCAAGCCATATACAATCCCTCCTAATCTTCTTTCTCTCATGGTAACACAAATTGTAGGGATAGTTCAAGAAATTAATTCATAAAACAAAAGAAATGGTAAAAAAGCCATGAATACTTAAGGACAATGGTAATATAATTTGTATAAGAGCACCTTCTGATTTTAGTGGAAAGGCAGGTTTTTTATATGGAGAAAAAAAAGGAGTACCTTCGGGGCCTTAGTATTCGAATGACTCTATCCATTTTACTTTTTTTATTATTTCTTTCTCTTTGGCAAATCGAAGAAACCAATTCCTGGCTGCATAAGACAAAAATTTATGAAAAAATCCAATCTTTTGAAGAGATATATAGGCTTGAAGATGAATGTATCCTATGGTACAATTCATTTGCAGATGGATTGCTTCAAAATAAGTAATATAAATTAAGAGGCACATGCAGAAGGGAATAAGAAGATACATGAGAAAACTAGCACTTTCGGATGAAATATTATTAAAAATAGAAAAACCGGCAAGATATATAGGAAATGAAGTAAATATGGTGGTTAAGAATCCACAGGATGTAGCCATTCGTTTCTGTATGTGCTTTCCCGATGTATATGAAATTGGAATGTCACATCTTGGCATTCAGATTCTCTACGATATGTTTAATCAAAGAGAGGACGTTTATTGTGAAAGAGTATATTCTCCATGGATGGATTTAGATAAAATCATGAGAGAAGAAAATATTCCGCTTTTTTCACTGGAAACACAGGAACCCATAAAGAACTTTGATTTTTTGGGCATTACCCTGCAATATGAAATGTGTTATACCAATATTTTACAGATTTTAGATTTATCTAAAATTCCATTTTATGCTTCCAAGAGAAAAGAAGAGGATCCTATCGTAATTGGAGGGGGACCTTGCGCTTACAACCCGGAGCCGATTGCCGACTTTTTTGATTTGTTTTATATGGGAGAAGGAGAAACCGTTTATGCTGCCCTTTTAGATGCGTATAAAGAGAACAAAAGACAGGGAGGCAGCCGTAAGAACTTTTTGGAACAAGCGGCTTTGATAGAGGGAATTTATGTACCATCCTTTTATGATGTAAGTTATCAGGCAGATGGAACCATTCAATCTTTTGAAAAAAATACCATCCAGGCAAAGGAACGCATAAAAAAGCAAGTGGAAATGGAACTTAGCGATACCTTTTATCCAGAAAAACCATTGGTTCCTCTTGTTCGGGTAACTCAGGATCGTGTTATTCTGGAAATTCAAAGGGGATGTATCCGAGGTTGTCGTTTTTGTCAGGCCGGTATGCTTTATCGACCCATTCGTGAACGCAGTCTTGAATTTTTAAAAGACCTTGCCTGCAAGATGCTAAAATCTACCGGTCATGAAGAAATTTCCTTAAGTTCTTTAAGCTCCAGTGATTATACACAGTTACAGGAACTGGTCTATTTTCTAATTGACGAATTTCGAGGTAAAGGTGTTAATATTTCCTTACCTTCTTTACGAATTGATGCCTTTGCTTTGGACGTCATGAGTAAAGTACAGGATGTGAAAAAAAGCAGTTTAACCTTCGCCCCGGAAGCAGGGTCACAAAGACTTCGTGATGTTATTAATAAAGGATTAACGGAAGAAGTAATTTTAAAGGGCGCAATGGATGCCTTTGAAAGTGGATGGAACCGGGTAAAGCTGTATTTTATGCTGGGACTTCCTACAGAAACAGAAGAAGATATTGAAGGAATTGCAATTCTATCTGATAAAATTGCAAGAGAATATTATACCATTCCAAAAGAAGAGAGAAATGGAAAAGTACAGATTGTTTCTAGTACTTCCTTCTTTGTACCAAAACCATTTACTCCTTTTCAATGGACAAAAATGGCAGACGGAACCTATTTTTTAGAAAAACAACGATTTTTAAATAATAAAATGAAAGAACAGTTAAACTATAAGAGCATTAAATATAATTGGCATGAAGTAGAGGTTACCACCTTAGAAGGAGTCTTTGCAAGGGGAGATCGAAAGCTGTGCAAAGTTATTTTGGATGCCTATGAGGAGGGCTGCGTATTTGATGCCTGGTCGGAATATTTTGATTACGAAAAATGGATGACTGCTTTTAATAAAAACAACATAGATATTGCTTTTTATACCACCCGTGAACGTGATAAAGATGAAATTCTTCCTTGGGATTTTGTTGATATTGGTGTCAGCAAAGAATTTTTATGGGAAGAATATGAAAATGCAAAAAAAGAAAAAGTGACACCAAATTGCAGGCAACAATGCTCCGGATGCGGTGCAGCATCTTTTGGAGGTGGCGTTTGCTTTGAAACGAGAGAGAAGAAAGAATCCGTATAGACGGAAGACGGGAGTACTATGGAAAAAGTAAGATTAAAATTTTATAAAACCGGTTCAATGAAATTTATAGGGCATTTGGATATTATGCGGTATTTTCAAAAAGCCATTCGAAGAAGTGAAATCTGTGTATCCTATTCACAGGGCTATAGTCCACATCAGTTGATTTCTTTTGCTTCTCCACTGGGAGTAGGAAACACCAGTGATGGGGAATATATGGATATGCAGTTAGAAAAAGAAGTGAGTTTACCATGGATTAAAGAAGTTTTAAATCAAAATATGTCGGATGAGCTGCAGATTCTTGAAGTAACAAAGCAGGCGGATGAAAGTAAAACAGCGATGTCACTTTTGGCAGGTGCCGACTATTTGATTTCCTTAAAAGATGGATATTTCGTTTGTGAAAACTTTATTGGAGAATTTGAAAAATTTATAAATCAAGATAGAATTCTCATTACAAAAAAGTCAAAAAAAAGTGAGCAGGAAATTGATTTAAAAAATTATATTTATGCGTATGCTTGCACTTCTTTTGATTTTGAAAAGAAAATTGGACATCCAATAGTAACTACAGCCGCAGAAACTTATGAAAATGGAAATAAAGTGTTTTTACAGCTAACCTGTGGAAGTGTGGATAATATTAAGCCGGATTTGATTATAGAAGCTTTTTGCAGTTATAATAAAATTCAATACAACCCTTATGCCTACCAGATTCATCGTATTGAAATGTACACGGATGTAAATGCTTCCAAAGGAGAAGTGAATTTAAATGAAAGTGGGAAAGAACGAAAGTTAGTAGCACTTAATAAAGTGTGAAGTTAGAAAGGTGTGATTATTTTATGGCTGAAAAGTTAATTATTACAAAAAAGGAAGACAAAATTTTTACTTCTATGTTTCACAAAGAAAACCTGGTTCAGGAAAATGTGGAATACCTCCAGTCGGAAAGCATCCTTGGAAATATTTACCTGGGAAAAGTAAAAAACATTGTGAAAAATATCAATGCTGCCTTTGTAGAAATTCAAGATGGACGTATGTGTTATCTGCCACTAGATGACAGTGTACTGCCTTTATTTACATCTATAAAAAAGACACCAAAAGTTGGAATTGGCGATACTTTGGTAGTTCAAATCGTAAAGGAAGATGTAAAAACAAAAGCTCCCTATGCTACTACCGGTTTTAGTTTCACAGGAAAATATGTGGTTTTAACTTATGGAAAAACAAAGATTGGAGTTTCCGGTAAAATTCAATCCGAAGAAGAGAGAAAACGTTTAAAAAAAATTACAGAAGCCTATCAAAATGATGAGTATGGATTTATTATTCGAACCAATTGTGAAGGAATTTCTAAGGAACGTATTGAAAAAGAAATCAAACTTTTGATTGCTTTATATGAAAATGTAACACATTTTGGAATTCACAAAACTAGATTTTCCTGCATTTATCGTGCACCAAGTGGATTTTTATGTACCATACGAGATGAATTTTCGGATTCTCTGGAAGAAATAGTGACAGAAGATGCTTCTATTTATGAAGAAATTAAGGAATATTTAAATTGCTACCAACCGGAAGATTTAGAAAAACTTCGATTTTATGAAGATGAAACTATTTCATTGAACCATTTGTATAACATTGAATCTAAAATTTCCAAGGCTCTGCAAAAGCAGGTTTGGTTGAAATCAGGGGGAACTTTGGTTATTGAACCCACAGAAGCATTGACGGTAATTGATGTAAATACCGGAAAGGCAATCAAGGGTAAATCAAAAATACAGGAAACCTTTCGAAAGGTTAATACAGAGGCGGCAAAGGAAATTGCAAAGCAGATTCGCCTTCGTAATTTGTCTGGAATTATTTTAGTGGATTTTATTGATATGGAGAATCCGGAATGTCAAAAAGAACTTTTAGATTATTTTAATACACTTTTAAAGAAAGATCCGGTTAAAACATCACTGATTGACATGACGGCTTTGGGATTAGTGGAAATAACCAGAAAAAAGGTTCGAAAACCATTGCATGAGCAGTTGAAAAATAGTATAATTTAATCAGGTAGAAATTTACCAAATATACTTGTATTGGAGGTGCATCAATATGCGCGTTAAAGTTATAATGATGCCTTTTAAAGACTTAAAGTGCATATCCGTTGATAATACTTTGGGAGAGGCAATGGAAATTATTGATAAAAATCATCTATTATCCATGCCCGTGATAGAAGGCCGAAAGTTTATTGGAGTATTATCTAAGCAGCATACTTATGAATGCTTCTTTCAGGAGTATTCCTGCTCCAGAGAAGAGTTTTTTACGGTAAAGGTAAAAGACTTGATGAAGAGTAAGGTAGAGACGGTGAATATGAATCTGCGTATTGAGGAAGCGGCAGCATTGTTTATTGCTTCCAAGGTTCGTTTTATACCGGTTACGGATGAAAAGGGAAACTTAGAAGGTATTATTACCCAACAGGCTATTTTTAAATATTATCAGAAACTATTTGGTTCCGATTATAATACCCTTACCATTTTGTGCCACGATTATAAAGGTGTATTTGGAAAAATATGTGAATGTATAGCAAAAGCCGGAGGCAACATCAAGAATATTGTAAGTGTAGATACAGAGGTTATGGGAATCCAGGAGTTCTTTCTTCGCATCGATGCGGAGGATTTTGGTAAAGTAGTTAAAGATTTAGAAAAGAACAAATATGATGTAAGAAATATTCACTATGTAAAACAGGACGAAGAACTTTAATGTAGGTTCGTTTCCTTATATTTATAGTGTAAATTTCAAGAAAATAAATGAAATCATAGAAAATTGATATGTTTTTAAAAGAATCTAAATTGCAATACCCCTTCTTTCTTGATATGATAATTTCGTAAAGTTTCGAAATGGTCATTTCAAGAAGGGAGAGGTATTTTTTTGAGGAAAATAAGAGGGATAAAAAAAGATTTTGGAGGGAAACAAAGAGGAAAACAAAAAGGAAAAGAAAAAGAACTGCCTGTTTATCAGCGGATTCAATTTAAAATGATACTTTCTTTTTTGTTACCGGTAGCCTGCATTATTTTATTGGGGATAACCTCCTATAAAAAAGCTTCCGAAGGAATTGTTAGAAATTACGAAAATTCCATTGGGCAGACCATGAATATGATGGAAAAATATTTATCTTTAACCTGTGATACCGTGCAGACGAATTACAAAGAGTATTTAAACGAAACGGAATTAATTAATTATTTTACTTCTTTGTATCATATGGACAATATTAAAAATTCAACGGTATACAACAGTTACTTTATATCCTTCGGAAAGAAGGTGACTGCAGATGCTATGGTTTCCAATCTATATTTTTTATCAGATAAAGAGGACTCCATTGTAACAACCCAGACAAAAGAAAAGAGGTTGTATACGGCTTTTATGAAAACAAAGCCGGGACAAATTATAGGTGAAAATGCCTATGCATTTTATCTTCTGGGACCGGATGCAGAAACGGATACCTTACTAAATACACCAAAAGATTCTTATGGTATAAGACTGGTACGCCATTTTAACAATGCAAAAGCAATTATGGTTGTTGACATCAAAAAGTCTGTAGTTATAGAGACCTTAGCTTCTATTGATGCGGGAAAAGAAAGCTTTGTAGGCTTTATTACCTGTGATGGAACAGAACTGTGTCTGCAAAAAAAAGATGGTGAAAAACCGATTTTTTCAGAAAGTGATTTTTATAAAAAAGCACAGAAATCAGAAGAACCCTCAGGTGTTTCTTATGTGAGCTACCGGGGAGAAACCTACTTATTCAACTATGCTAAAATGGGAAAACGAAATGCTATGATTTGTTCTCTGATTCCTAAAAAAACTATTTTAAAACAGGCTTCGGATATTAAAAAACTAACCTTTGTTATTGTTATATTCACCAGTATCCTTGCTATTATTTTAGGAACCGCCCTTGCAAATATGATAGGAAAAAATATTAAATATATGCTGCATCAATTAAAGAAAGTTGAAAAAGGAGATTTTACGGTTCAAGTAGTAAACAATCAAAAAAATGAATTTCGTTTACTTGCAGCTGGAATCAATCAAATGGTTTCCCATATGAAAGTCTTAATTGCTGATGTTACCGATGTTGGGGATGAGCTGTTTTCAGCAGCTTCTAATGTATCTACTTCATCAGAAACCTTTATTAGTACCGCAAAAGTCATTCAAAATTCCATTACGGAAATTGAAAAGGGCATCCTGCTTCTAGACGAAGATTCCGAAGACTGTTTACAGCAGATGGATGAGTTATCCGGTAAAATAGCCATTGTTACCCATAGCACGACAGAAATTGAAAACTTAACGGACATCACAAAAAAAGCGGTCACCCATGGAAGAAATTCTATGAAGGAATTAAAAGCCGGTTCCAAAGCAACCACTCAAATTACAGGAGAGGTTATTACCTCCATTGAACATCTGGAAGAAAAATCACGTTCCATTGAGAAGATTGTAGGTGCCATCAATGAAATTGCCGAACAGACCAATTTACTCTCTCTAAATGCCTATATTGAAGCAGCAAGAGCAGGAAATTCAGGAAGAGGATTCTCAGTGGTTGCACAAGAAATCAGAAAGCTGGCAGATGAATCCCATCATTTTGCCGAAGAAATAAAGCATATTATAACGGAAATTGCACAAAATACGAAAGAAGTGGTTTCTGCTGCAAAAGAGGCAGAGAATATTGTAAAATCTCAAGAAAATATTGTTATAAATTCCTCCGATGCCTTTGAAACTGTAGAACTGCAAATTTCAGCATTGATGCAGTCTTTAACCACCATTACCCAAAATGCGCTGACTATGGAAACGGCAAGAGAGAAAACACTAGGAGCCATTGAAAGTATTTCTGCTATTTCCGAACAAACTTCCGTTTCTTCTTCCAATGTGCAGC
Organism: Acetivibrio sp.; assembly: GCA_036658435.1. Taxonomy (GTDB): domain Bacteria; phylum Bacillota; class Clostridia; order Lachnospirales; family Lachnospiraceae; genus DIGJ01. The sequence continues at coordinate 214 of JAVXEO010000045.1, read as the reverse complement.
AAACGGCAAATTCACAAAAAGAAGCAACGATTGTTTTGGAAAATGCAGCTGGAAAATTAGAAAAACGTGCAAATGAGCTGAAGAAATTATTGGAAAAATTTGAAATTCAGGAGGATGTGTAAATTTTCTTCATTTAATAAAAAAAAATTGGAAAATAAGTGTCAAGCGTTTTTGAAAATGTCCCAAAATATGTAAAACATTAGCCCCAACGGTT
>JAVXEO010000044.1:0-20505 GCA_036658435.1 Acetivibrio sp. | reverse complement strand
AAAAAATAGAGTAAAACACTCGGAGTAATGAACTTCGAATATTTTACTCTATTTTATACCCCGAGACTTTGCGCTTACTCAAATTCTAACTCGTCAAATTTCATTCCCTTGCAAAGTAATTGAATAATATTATAAATTTCTTCCGAAATTCGTATCCACATTCCATTTTTCTTATTTGCAATCACTATTTTTCCATCGTATTTTATGATTTTACACGTGCTTGCAATCTTGTACATTATATTCTACCTCCTCCATTAATCTGTTATAAGTATATCAGTTCAGCTTTACAAGATGGCTACAGTTATTTGATTTAACATTACAATTTTGTAATCCAAATGAACATTCTTTTGTGTTCTCTTCTTCCATGTTATAGGTTCAGGACAAACTGATTATAAGATTACTCTTCTCACTTGTTGTAGGATAAAGAGTCTGCTTTGCAGACTCTCGCGCCAAAGCATGTTCCTTAGCGCGGCGTGCGCACCCACAGCGGAGCGCTTTTTATATAATAGGAGAACTTTCCTATTATAAAAAAAATAGAAGCTAGGTCCATTTAAAGACATCCAGCTTCTGCTTTTCAATATTATCATTTTCTAATTTATCATTTGTTTTCCGTTCCTGAGATTATCAATTATTTCTTTGCCTGTTCAAAATCTCATTCATCTATTTCACTCCTAATAAAACAAAATTGCAATTCCCAAAATATAGGTTGCCGTATAATATGTAAATAGGTTAAGGAACTTCATTATACCATATTTTTTCTTGTAGAAATACAGAAAAAGTATAATTATATCGGAAATCAAGAAAAAGAGGCCTCCCAGGAACAATAATATAAAAAAGAGGCTTCCGGGGCCTTTCAGGGCAATCTGTGCACACTTAACAAACAGTGCAGTTACAAAATAAGAGTATACCATAATGGGAATCTTGAATTCTCCTGCTTCCATATTCTTTCGTTTCATTAAAAAAAAGGCCACTATGACTCCCACAAAGGGAACAAGAACGGTCTCCGCACTCCATGGCTGTAAAAAAGAAAGTCCCCTTAAAAACAAAATATGTCCCGCTAAAAAGGATCCAAGTCCTAATAAGAAATCCTGTTTTGACTCCTTTCTTTCCTTCTTTGCCAGGAAAAAATCACCCAGAAAGCAAAAAATAAAACCGGGAAGCAGCCTCCAAAACAAAGCATCATTTGACGACTGCATCTTTCCTAAAACTGCAGCACCGATAAAACCGGCACTGCAGATTACTTTTGCAATTACATGAAATTTTCCAAAAAAAGATTGATAGCAAGTCATAATTAAGAATATAAAGGCAGCCATATAGCAGGTTGTATAGATTATCAGCATAGAATTTTCCTCCTTATTTTTTTATCTTCTCTTAAAAAAGCATTTTTCATTTTCTTTCAAATCCAGTCCAAGGGTTTCCCTTTTCAAAGAGCTCTGCTTAATTACATAAAGCATGGAGAAGCCAAAAATACGGCATTTCTCCATGCTTTTTTTTAACAGTATGCCTTAAAGGCACGAATCATATCTTTCATTGCTGGTATATCCTCTTGCAATTTCAAAATAGCACTTCCTACAAATGCAGCATCGCCTCCTGCTTCTTTTACCATTTTAACATCTTCCGGCGCATGTACTCCCACGCCACAATAAATTGGTCTTTGGATGTCACAGTCCCTTAGCTTTTGAATGCAATCCTTTAAAGTAGGATATTCTTCATTTATTTGTCCCGGATTAGGTTTTGCCTGCATATATACAAAACCGTTGGACTCCTTTGCAGATTCAATTTCTTCCGGCAGCATATGAAACTGCACATAGCAGGAAACTTTAATTCCGGCACCAATGATTTTATTCTTTACTGCCTCATCTTGCAAACCAACTAACAGCACATCTTCAAAGTCGTTATCTTTGCAGAAAGCAATAAACTTATCCACGCCTATTTCCAGTACGGTATTCTCATATGCCAATACCAGTAATTTCACGTTGGGGAGTTCTTTTTTTACGCGAATAATGCTTTCCATATATTTATCATAATCGTCGCAGGCTTCCAAAGCCTTTGCCATGCGTCCGGCTATGTACTCCCCTTCCAGATAAGGGTCTCTGGAAGGAAAGTCGATTTCCATCATGCCACAGCCGGCATCTGCATATTCCTTTGCAATGTGAAAACTTTTCTCTATACTTGGGTATCCATTGGATAAATAACAAATAATTTCCATCTTTTTTTCCTACTTTCCTTTGTATGCGTTTCTAAACAACTGTTCCAATTGCTCCACCGTTGGCATTACCGGATTGGTTTTTGTACAGCCATCTGCCATTGCTGCCTCTGCCATTTCATGAATCTTTGCCTCATATTTTTCCTCATCCAAAATTATTTCATGGAGACTCATTGGTACTTTTAATTCCTTGTTCAATGCTCGAATCACATCCTGTAAGCTTTCTTTTTTATTCAGCTGCTTTACAAAATCAGTATAAGCCTCCCTTGCCTCCACTGCTTCACTATTAAATTCCACAATGTAAGGAAGTAAAATGGCATCTGCAAGACCATGGGCAATTCCAAAGTATCCACCAAGCGTATGGGCCATGGAGTGAACAATTCCAAGGGAAACATTTGTAAATGCCATACCGGCTATCATAGAAGCATTTAGCATGGTTTCTCTTGCTTCCATATCCTTCCCATTGACGTATGCCTTTGGAAGTGTCTCTATAATATCCTTTGCTGCCTTTACCGCCAGTACATTGCTTAAATAATTGGCACGATTGGAAACCAAAGCTTCCAAAGCATGGGTTAGCGCATCCATTCCGGTTTCAGCCGTAATATGCGCCGGCATGGAAGCCGTTACTTCCGGATCACAGATTGCAATATCCGGCATCATTTCCATATTCCCAAGTCCGTGCTTCATTCCGGTTTCATCATCGGAAATCACCACCGAGCGAGATACCTCACTTGCGGTTCCGCTTGTGGATGGAATACAGCAAAAACGTGCTTTTTTACGCAATTTAGGAAATGGATGAGGGGGCATTACATCTGCTAATGTTGTAAAGTCTTCATTTTCATAATAAATCCACATGGTTTTGGCCGCATCCATAACGGATCCTCCACCTAAAGCAACAATTAAATCCGGTTCAAATGCCTTCATTTCACTGGCACCTCTTACCACCGTTGAAAAATGTGGATCCGGCTCAACACCACGTATTACTCTGGTTTCTGCTCCATTTTCATGGAAGTAATCTTCCACTCTTCCAAGAATTCCGCATTTTTCCATACTGGTTCCGCCAATTACAATTGCAATTTTCTTCTCCGGTAAACTTTTAATATATTCCAGACTATCTTTTCCAAACATCAACTCGCTTCCTGCAAGCTTCATTGGTCTCATCATAATTGTTCTTCCTTTCTATCTAACCAAATAATTATAGTGCTTCTACGACTTCTTTTACCAGCTCTTCTGAAATTGGATTCGTTAAAATTCCATCCTTCTTAAGACTGGATCCAATAATACACCCATCTGCTATCTGCATCTGCTGCCGGATATTCTTAGCATTGACACCACTTCCTGCAAAAACCGGAATTTTAACCACCTTCTGTACTCGTTCAATCATTTCAATTGGTGTCTCTAATCCAATCGCGCTTCCGGTTACAATAATTCCATCTGCACCATTTCCCTCTGCTTCTTTTGCAGATGTTTCAATGGAAATTTCAGAAAGCAGCATGTGGGAATGCTTTACCTGGACATCGGCTAAAACTTTAACCCTTTCCAATCCCATTTGTTTTCTAAAATTCATACATTCTCTTGCACAGGGGTAAATCATTCCGTCCGTAAACAATACCGTATCCACAAAGACCGGAACGCGGATAAAATCCGCACCTACAATTCCTGCTATGGATAAACTCGTTATGCAATCATTAAACGCGGCATCAATTCCTACCGGAATCTGAACTGCCTTTTTCACCTCCATAGAAGCTGCGGACAAGGCTGCAATCTGTGCCGTCTCCAGTTTTGCTGCAAAAGGAGTATCGCCCATATTTTCTACAATAACTGCATCCACACCGGCTTTTTCTAAGGTAATGGCATCCTTTACTGCCTGTTCTATAATTTTGTTATAATCTCCATCAAATCCTGCACTGCCAGGAAGTGGAAGGCAGTGTACCATTCCAATTACTGTCTGTGATTTTTTTTCTAAAAAATTCTTCTTCATAAATTTTCTTCCTTTCCAATTACTTCTTTATCCTTTTCTCATTTATTATGGTAATTATAAATGCCTTCTAATACTGTTCGGCAAAGAAGATCTTCTGCATCTTTACGATCCTGTCCTTTTAACACTTCTTTTAAGTTCTCTAAAACGGTAGTCATGGTTACAATGCAGGTCTTTACCCCCATAAGTCTTCCTATGGTGAGCATACAGGCAGATTCCATGTCGATGCCTGTTATTCTTAATTTCTTAAGTTCCTCAAATACACCGCTCATATCCCGTTCAAATTCTTTGGAAAATTTTGAATCGTGCATCTGGCTGTAAAAGCCATCCATTGTACAATTAACTCCATTCAAATAGGAAGAACCCATTTGTATTACCGTTTCATTCATTACATTTACAAGTTCAATATCCGCAACTGCAGGATAGGATTCTTCTACATAAGTTTTGCTGGTAGCCTCTCTTCTCATTGCTGCAATGGGAATAATGAATTTTCCAAGCATATCATCCTGTAATGCCATTACGGTTCCCATTCGAACCGCAACTTTCATTCCTGCTTCATACATTTCTTCCATGGCAATGGCTGCAGAAGGTGCTCCTATCCCCGTAGACGTAACGCTGATTCTAACCCCTTTATAGGTTCCTGTATAGGTGTTAAATTCTCTTAAAAATGCAACCTTCTGAGGCTCTTCCAAATATTGTTTTAATAGCTCCACTCGCCATGGATCCCCTGAAAATATAACATAATCGGCAATGGTTTCTTTCTCTGCGCCCATATATAATGTAGTCAATTTACATCCTCCATTCTTCTACCTTTTTTTCTAATTGTTCTTTGGTTGGTATGTTGGTACAACATCCTTCTTTCTGAATAACAAAGTGGGAAAGAGAAGCTCCCAGCTTGCAGCAGTCCTCCACACTTTTTCCTTTCAAATACCCATATATAAATCCGGAAATATAAGCATCTCCGGAGCCGGTTGCATCCACTACCTGTTCCACCGCACAAATTCCTACCTGGTGCTCTTTGATTCCATCTTTACACCGTTCATAACAGATACTTCCATCTTTTCCTAAGGTTGTAATGAGAAGCTCAACCCTTCCTTTTTGAAAAAACTGTGTAATATCTTCCATCCCATACATTTCTTCAATAATTTGGCGTTCCACTTCATTTGTGAAAATAATTGTGCTTTCCAGGAGCAGTTCTTCCAAAAAGTCTTTTGGAAAAGCATCAAAGTCATCTTTCATTCCAAATACAACGGGAACCTGGTGCTTTTTGCATTGTTTAAAAAACTCTTTATTATCCTTTTGGGATGCCACTGTAATGACCCCTAGTCTGGTATCCTTAAAATGCTCTTCTGGAAGGGGGCCTGCATATTTTTCATCCATAGCACCCGGGTAAAAAACGGTAATATGATCGTGATTATTGTCTTGAAGAAGGTAGCAAGTAGACGTGCTTTCCTCCGGCAATACCGTGATTCCTTCCATTGGCACCTTACCTTCTTCTAAAAATGCCTGAAATCCATTTTTTTCATAATCCGCTCCTACTCGAAGCTCCGGCATTGCATTCATTCCAAGTTTGCAAAGAGCATAGGCAATATTTACAGAACATCCTCCGTAAAAGATATCCACATTGTTTTTATTCGTTACCAAAGAGGTATATCCTATTCTAGCCGGTGATGCAATTTTAATTACATGATCCATACTTGCATAACCGCTTGTTAAAACATCATATCCCATATCTGCCCTCCTAAAGTTCTTTTGAATCTAATTTTTCGAATAATTCTTCACTGGAAATAACCTGTCCCAAATATTTATGAATGTCTTCTAAATGTACTTTATTTACAGTTTCCGAGTTCGTTGCAACACAGTCTCTGACTACAAACGCATTGTAGTCTAAGTAAAACGCATCGGTTACCGTTGCACGAATGCAGCAATTTGTCTTTGTCCCAACAACAATTACATTTTCACAACCGTTTTCTCTTAATACCAAATCCAGATCCGTTGCAAAAAAACCACTATATCTTCTTTTTTGAATGACATAATCACTTTTTAAAACAGGCAGCATGGGATCAATTTCAATTCCAAAGGTTCCTTCTATACAATTGGGGCGCATAGAAGCAATTCTCCCATCTGTCTTTCCCTTACGATTGCAATGTTGTAAAAATACAATTAATACTTCTTTTTCCCTGCATTTATCTAAAACGACTTTAATCTTAGGGAGAATCTCTCTATTTTGTGGATAAAATACCAGTCCTTCCGGATCTGTAAAATCTCGTACCATGTCTACAATCAGCAATGCTGTTTTACTCATATCTGCCTCCTATTCTGCTTTAAATCCTCGAATTTTTACGTTTTTATACTTGAATGCGGAAGCCACTGCTAAAACCGTTACCATAATGATATACGGAATGGTATCAAATAGTCCGGCAGCCGGTCCTGCATAAACACTTAAATTAACGGAAAGCGACCTTGCCACTCCAAATAACAGTGCATAAAGTACCGATGGAATCGGTTTTCCCTGCCCGCAGTAAATAGCTGCAATGGCAATAAATCCTCGACCGGCTGTCATATTATTTGTAAATAGTCCCAGTCTTTCCACCGATAAATTGATTCCACCCAGTGCACAGCAAAGGGCACCAATTAAAACCGCCGCATACTTATAAAAATCAGTTCGAATTCCCAAAGATTTTGCAGCATCTTCATTTTCACCTACCACACGTACATAAACGCCAAACTTCGTTTTAAACATTAAAATAGTCAGTAGCGCTATCATAATAAAACTTAAGTAAGTAATAAACGGATGACCGCTGAGAAGAGAGCCCAGTAGTGGAATTTTCTCAATAATTGGAATGTTTATCTTAAATCCAGCAATGTTAATATGGCTCAAAATTAAGTTTGCCGTTCCCATAAGCTGTAATACAAATCCCGCAATTGCCGGAACTACTAAGTTAATGGCTAAACCGATTATAATTACATTTCCTTTATAGGTAACCCCCAAAACAGAAAAAATAAGACCAAAGAGTAAGGTTGTTACCAGCGCTGCAATTATGCCAAGAGGAATACTTCCCGTTAGAAAAATAACTAAGGTAGACATAAATGCGCCGTTTAAAAGCATTCCTTCCAAAGCGATATTCAGTACATTTGCCTTATATGCAAACATACCGCCTAAAACGCAAAGTATAATTGGCGTGCTATGGTACACCGTGTCATAAAGAATATTTCCTATTAATTCCATTATGCTTCCTCCTTCTTCTTTGATTTAAATAAACTGGTATGTTCTCCAATAAATTTAACGGCTAAGAAAAGAATAATCAATCCTTGGATTAAAGATACAATTTCTTTGGGAACGTTGGTGTACATATTGATGTTATCACTTCCTAATTTTAATGCAGCATAGAAAATAGCAGCAACCAAAATTCCAATTGGTGAATGTCCACCAAGAAGTGCAATCAACATACCATCCCAGCCAAGTCCCGGGGTTCCGGAAAAGCTCAGTGTATATTTAAACTGCTCACTCATCATCCAGCCGGCACCTGCCAGTCCGGAAAGAGCTCCACTGATTAACATTATGGTTATAATTTTTCTTCCCACACTCATACCGGTTGCTTCCGCAAATTCCAGGTTCTTGCCAATGGCCGTGATCTCGTAGCCAAGCTTTGATTTTTTCATTACTAAGTACATAATTACCAGTACTGCCAGAGCAATCACAAAGAAAAAAGTAAGGCGGGACCTTCCAAACCGAAAGAACATGGCACTGTTTTGGATGGTAGGTGTTGCAACATATCCAGAAGTAAAATCCCGGAATACACCGGTTGATAAAAATTCTAAGGTCTTTATTAATGCATAATTAAGCATCAACGTTACTACCATTTCATTGGTTCTGCATTTTACTTTTAGTAATGCCGGAATCAGTGCAAATGCCATACCACATAACATAGCAACTAAAATACAGATAGACTTGTGTAACAAAGAATTCATTTCCGGAAGGTAGGCTCCCACAATGCCGGCAAAAAATCCTCCCAAAAGCATCTGTCCTTCTACACCCATATTATAAATATTGGCCTTAAAGGTAATGGCTATGGCTAAACCGGTCAATATCAAAGGACTGGCATAATGCAGGGTATTTAAGAATCCATTTACCGTAAATAAAGACTTTCCTATTAAAACAGCATAGGTTTCTATTGGGTTTTCACCAATCATCAAGATGGCAATTCCACCGATTAAAAATGCTGCCAGAACCGGTAAAACAGAATTCAGTACTAGTTTTATAATGGATTCTCTTTTATTTTTCATCTGCCGTCTCCTCCTTATCCTGAATTCCTGCCATTAAAAGTCCAATTCGCATGGTACTGACTGCTTTTGGATCAATTTCTCCGGATAATTCTCCTTTGTACATAACGATTACCCGGTCAGAAAGACTCATAATCTCCGTTAATTCACTAGAAACCAATATGATTGCATATCCTTTGTTTTTATATTCGATTAATTGACGGTGAATAAATTCGATGGAACCGATATCAACACCTCTCGTTGGCTGGCAGGCAATCAAAAGTTTTGGCTTTGCCGAAAGTTCCCTGGCAACAATTATTTTTTGCGCATTTCCGCCGGATAAACAGGATATATTTCCCTCCAAATTTCCCACTCGAACATCAAACTCTTCTATAAAGCGGTCTCTTTTTTTGCAGATTGCTTTGGAGTCAAAAAATCCTTTTTTGCATACTTCTTTGGATCCGTGATAACCGGCAATGCAGTTTTCAGCAATGGTCATATCCTTGCACAAGCCCTGAGCGTATCGGTCTTCCGGTATAATTCCCATTCCTTCCCGTCGCAGCGCCTTTGGCCACCAGTTGGTTACATCTTTTCCGTCAAAAATCATATTTCCCTGTGTACTTTCCATTAATCCGGTAATTAGTTTAACCAGTTCCGACTGTCCATTTCCTTCTACACCGGCAATTCCCAGAATTTCACCTTTTCCCACACGGAAGGTTACATCTTTTACCACTTCTTTTCCATAATCATTAATGGTACTTACATGATTAAATTCATAAATCGTTTTCTTTTCGCTATAATTTACCTTCTCATTGGATACCGTTAGTACCACATCTCTGCCTACCATCATCTGGGCAAGCTCTTTTTCATTGGTATCCTTTGTCTTTACGTTCCCAACCACTTTCCCTTGTTTGATCACCGTAATACTATCACTGAGTTCCATAACCTCGCGTAGTTTATGGGTAATCACAATAATTGTCTTTCCCTGTTTCTTTAATTCCTTTAGATTCACCATAAGTTCATCCACTTCTTGAGGCGTTAGCACCGCTGTTGGTTCATCCAAAATCAAAATATCTACATTACGGTAAAGCATTTTTAAAATTTCCACTCTCTGGCGTCCCCCAACGGAAATATCTTCAATCTTATCCAATGGGTTTAACTCAAAATGGTATTCTTCAATAATTTTTTGTACCCTCTTTACTTCTTCTTTTTTATCAATAATGAGGGATTTTCCTTTTTTTGTGATTTCCGCTCCCAATAAGATGTTTTCATATACCGTTAGGCTTGGCACTAATTTAAAATGTTGATGTACCATTCCAATTCCTTTTTTTATGGCATCTACTGGGCTTTGAAGGCTTACCTCTTCCCCTCGAATTAATATCTTACCCTGGGTTGGCTGGAGCAGTCCATAAAGCATATTCATCAATGTCGATTTTCCGGCTCCATTTTCTCCTACGATACATTTGATTTCCTGCTTTTCTACGCATATATTAATCTTTTCATTTGCTGTAAAATCCCCGAATTTTTTTGTTAAATCTATCGTTTGTATCATATTCATAGATTCAATTCCCTTCTTTGAATGTCGAGCCCGTATGTTTTCATACGGGCTCGAAAAACTTTCCCTTTGATTTCAGTTATTTTATAATAACGTTTGGACAAGATGCCGGATCAAAGGTCTCGCCTTCCTGAGCATTGACTACGGCAACGGTTCCATCTGCGATCTGCTTTTCAATATCCCCTATATAGGTTTTAATCTCATCCCACTTTGCCACTGCTTTGTCGTTTTTTTGAATGGATGCACTAATGGTTGATAAATCCGTAATCGAAGTTGCTCCGGATGCTAAGGAAAACGATAACAGGTTTCCTTTTTCTGCAATTTTTCCTTCTGCAACGGCTTTTGTAATATCATAAACGGGAACTTCTGTATTCTTAATTACACTGGTTAAAATATATCCCGGCTGCTGCTCATCTTTATTGGCATCTACATGAATGGCTAATTTTCCTTCTTCTTTTGCTTTGGATGCACTGCCATCCCCAACGCTGCCTGCTACGGCATATACAATATTTGCGCCTTGATTGTAATACGTACCGGCTACGGTACTTCCCGTTGCAGGGTCTGCAAATCCTGCATCATATTTTGCATAATAGTCGTAGTTTACACCAAGGTCTTTGGCTGCATGATTGATGCCCTGAACAAATCCATAGGAAAATACGGTAATTCCATTGGAGTTCGTACCACCGATAAATCCAATGGCTCTTCCACCTTGATCCGCCGGTGTAAATTTGTAATTTTCATTTCCAAACAATACCTCTGCATTTTCATTTACCTGTACACTTAGTGCACCTGCAACATAAGATGCCTCATGAACATCAAAAAGTACAGAAATCACGTTTTTATGAATGGCATTACCGGCTTCATCCTGGTTTGGATTATCGTTGAATACCACAAAGGTTACATCCGGATAGAGTTCTGCAATGGGTTTTGAACCGCCTACCCCAGTAATTAAAGCTTCAAAATCATACTCTAAGTTAAAAATAACATTATATCCATCGTTGGCAAGGGTTTCTAATGCTGCCGGAACCCCGTTGGTAGGTTCTACTACTTTGTATTCCGCATCTAACTCTTCAGCTATCTTCTTCGCTCCTACTACAGCGGATTGATTGTAACCATTATCATTTTGACCGGCTGAGGAACATACAATTGCAATCTTTACCTTTGCATCCTTACCGTCGCCGCTATTTCCACAGCCCACTAAAGAAAGCACCATTACTATCGTTACTAATAAGCTCATCCATCTCATTCTGTTCTTTTTCATCTCTTTATCCTCCATTTTTTAAGAAAATACATTAGGTTTCTACCATAAATTTACTTGATCAATATAGAATTTGTAATGATCCGTGCGGTAATAACATTTAAAGTATTCCACCGGAATCTCTTTTCCATTTACCAATCCATAGGTTATACAGCCAAAAAGTATCACCGGCATATTCGTACTAATGTCTAAATATTCTGCTATTTCCTCCTCTGCCAAAACCGCTTCCACGGTTCTTCTTGCTTTTACAAGTTTTACTCCATATTTCTTGTTCAGGATTTCATATAAAGATTCTTTTTCTAAATTATATTTTTCGATTCCCGGAAATAATTTTACCGGTAAATATGTGATGGTATAATTTAATGGTTCCTCATCCGCATAAGTAACGCGTCCCAGTTGAAAAAGTTTATCTCCTATGGATAAGTGCAGTTGCTTTGCTCTTTTATTGTTTGCTTCAATGACCCTTGCTACTATTGTTTTTTTGGAAGGGTTCTTCCCAAGTTTTTTTACATCTTCGGTACAACTTTTAATGGAAAATAAGTCCTGGCTTTCTTCTTCATTCTTTACGTAAGTTCCTTTTCCTTGAATGCGGTAGAGGTATCCTTCATTTACCAGTTCATCAATTGCTTTACGAATGGTAATTCGACTTACCTGATATTCTTCCATTAATTCTCTTTCGCTTACTATGGGCTCTCCCTCAGAAAATTCTTCTGCCTCGATTCTCTCAACTAGTTTTCTTTTTACAATGTAGTACTTAGGCAATCTTTCTTCTGTCATAAAAATACATCTCCTCTCGTTGGCCAACGATCTCACTGGTTATGTTGTTATGACCAGTTAAGTATTATAATACACCATTTTAAAAACTTGTCAATACATTTTGTATGTTTTTTTTCTATTTCTTTATGTTTTCTGTACATATTAAACAATACCACTTGTAATACCAGTTGTTTCCAAAAAAAACTCTTACACAAATAGGTAAGAGTTTTTAAGATTCATAAACTTAGGGGAAACAAGTCACTCCTCTGTGGCAGTTCTGGGCGCATTGGACAAAAATACCGCTGCCAATATGATAACGCAGCCGGCTACCATACGTATTGTAATGCTTTCATGAAGTAGAATCACAGAAAATAAAGTACCGAATACCGATTCCATGGAAAGAATAATGGCTGCTTTTGTTTCATCCACATACTTCTGGCAATTGGTCTGAAGAAGATAGGTAATTGACGTACTTACGATTCCTAAATATAAGACACTCACCCACCCGGAAGGAGTTGCCTGTACCTGCACCTGTCCGGTAACTCCAAGAAAAAGAAGGGATAAAAATAAAGCCGTTCCCATCTGTATGGAATTTAAAACCAGGACTCTATATTTTCCCGCAAATTCTCCCGTTAAAAAAATTTGAAAGGCAAAGCCAACGGCACCTGCTAATGTTAAGGCGTCCCCAAGTCCCAGGGAAAATCCCTGCTCCAGGGATAAAACCCCAACTCCTATTATGGCCATAACCGCACCTATTATGCCATTCCATCCAACCATTTTTTTATAAAATAAAAAGGCAATAAAGGGAACCATGACTACATTGGTGGCTGTTAAAAAAGCATTTTTGGAAGGGGTTGTATATTGAAGCCCTATAATTTGCAGAGCAAATCCAGCAAACAAAGCAACTCCCATAAGTATTCCCGCTCTTATCTCCTCTTTTTTTATGTTCTTCATCTGGGGGAGAGAAATACCTCCTAAAATTACGGTTGCCAGAAAAAAACGTATTGTCATAATTTGAAAAGGGGTTAAACTCTTCAACGCAATGTCACTGGCAGCAAAACCACCACCCCAGATAATGGTTACTAAAATCAATCCCAGAACGGCCATCTTTTTTTTCATAAATCAAAACTCCTTTCAAACCAAGAGCGTTGCAAATCTCATTTGGATTTTACAACGCTCTTGGTTTTTTATTTATATTATTTTACTTTTCATAGGGTGTATGTGCCAGTGGCAGGCTTGTTCTAAATTCGCCATCGAATTTATAATAAGCTCCCTGTACTGCCGGTGCCGTAGGAATGGATGTAATTTCACCAATTCCAATGGCTCCATATGCTACATCAATACCCGGTTTCTCAATAATAATACTCTCTACTTCCGGTACTTTATTTGCCCGGAACAAACCAATGGTTCCATATTTTCCGGTAGGCACTCCTTTTACTAATGGATATTTTTCAGTAAGTGCATATCCTAAGGACATAACCACACCGCCCTCAATCTGGCCTTCTACGGACTTTGGATTTACCGCTTTTCCTACATCATGAGCTGCAACCACTTTTTGTACCGTTCCATCTTCATTCAAAACGCAGACCTGGGTTGCATATCCATAAGCAACATGAGATACCGGATTTTCAATTCCTTCCGCTCCCATTTTGTCTGTCTTTGCTAAATATTCACCATAAAATTCCTGTTCATTTGCAAGGTCATTAAGCGTCTTTCCAATCAATGCTTTCTTTAGTTCTTCCGCGGCTCTTCTTCCGGCTTCTCCTGTTACTAAAGTCTGTCTTGAGCCTGAAGTGGTACCGGAATCCGGTGCTATCTTGGTATCGGAAGAATGGAAGATTACCTTATCTGTAGTAAGTCCTGTGGTTTCACAAACAATCTGCACCAACACCGTACCTACACCCTGTCCAATACAAGAAGCTCCTGCATGAATATGAATCTTACCATCCCGTACAATTAACCGTACACGTCCGGTATCCGGAATTCCAACACCGACGCCGGCATTCTTCATGGCACAGGCAACACCGACATACTTATTTTGTTCAAATACGTCTTTAACCGCTTCCAAAGTTTCTGCTAATCCGGTAGATGCATCTGCAATCTGGGCGTTTGGAAGTACTTGTCCCGGACGAATTGCATTGCGGTAGCGAATCTCCCAGGGAGAAATACCTGCCATCTCGGCAAGTAGGTTTAAATTACATTCGGTAGCAAAGCAGGTCTGGGTTACACCAAATCCACGGAATGCCCCAGCCGGTGGGTTATTGGTATAAATTGCTTTTCCATCAATATCAATGTTTTGATAATTATAGGGACCTGCAGCATGGGTACATGCTCTTTGAAGAACCGGTCCACCAAGAGATGCATACGCTCCGGTATCCGCTATAACGGTTGCTTTCATTGCCGTTAAATAGCCGTTCTCATCACAGGCTGTTGTAAACTCCATAGACATAGGATGACGTTTAGGGTGTACAAGCATACTTTCTGCACGGGTCAGTTTAACCTTTACCACACGCTTTGTAAGGAATGCAATCAAACCGGCAAGATGCTGCACCGTAACGTCTTCTTTTCCTCCGAAGCCGCCCCCTACTAACTTGTTTTCTACGATAACCTTTTCTACCGGAAGTCCCAGTAAAATAGAAGTTTCATGGCGGGTATCGTAAGCTCCCTGGTCGGTTGAATAAATATAAACGCCCTCATCAAAAGGCATCGCTACCGCCGCTTCCGGTTCAAGGAATGCATGTTCTGTCCAAGGTGTTTCATATTTTTTTGTTACTTTATATTTGGATTTTGCAATCACTTCTTCTGCATTGCCTTTTGTCAAATGTTCATGGGCTAAAAGATTACCCTCTCTATGAACAAGGGGCGCGCCTTCTTTTAATGCCTCAAATGGATCCGTAACCGGTTCTAATTCTTCATATTCCACTTCAATTAACTTTTTTGCTGCCTCCAGAATTTCCGGAGTCTCCGCCGCAACAAGGCAAATACTATCTCCTAAGTAGTGGGTTGTTTCCCCTACTGCAATCATGGTGTCCCAGTCCTGTTTCAAATGACCCACTTTATTTTTACCCGGTATGTCTTCTGTTGTAAATACTCCAACTACACCTTCCAGCGCTTTCGCTTTCTCTCCATGTATGGCTTTTACAATTGCTCTTGGATATTTTGAACGAACGGCACTACCATAAATCATACCTTCGATTTCAATATCATCTACATACTCTCCGGTTCCAAGTACCTTGCCTTCTACATCAATCCGATGCATATAGGAACCTACTTTTACTTCCTTTTCTGCTTCTGGAATAGGAAGATTCTCACGAAGCATTTTTCCGGCTAAGACGATACCATCAATGATCTTCTTGTATCCGGTGCAACGGCAGATATTGTTCCGAATTGCAAAAGCCACTTCCGGTCTGCTTGGATCGTTATTGGTGTCTAATAACGATTTTCCGCATAGAACCATTCCCGGAATACAGAAACCACATTGAACCGCACCTACTTCTCCGAAAGCAAATACAAAAACTTCCTTTTCCCGTTGAGACAATCCTTCCACGGTCAAAATTTCTTTTCCTACAAACTTCGATGCCATCTGAACACAAGATTTCACCGGCTTTCCATCTGCCAATATAGTACAGGTACCACAAGCACCTTCACTACATCCGTCTTTTACGGACTTTAGTTTTAGGTCATCTCGAAGCAGACGCATCAGCTTTTTGTCATTCTCAACTTCAACTAAAGTTCCATTTACTTTTAATGTAAACATCCTAACCTCTCCTTTTCGTGGAAACTACATAACCACACCAAATAATCTATTCTAATACTGACAGATTACCATAGAAATGAAAAAACTTCAACTAAAACCGCCAATTTTTTTTAGGTTTGTACAATTTTTTTGTAACTTCTCATTACACATTTTTTATATCAATATCCTGAAGCTCTTTTTTATTGTTTATTTGTAGATAAAACACCTCTCCACCATGGTTTTTTATCACACATTTTCCTCCACGGTCCCCTTCCAGGCATAGCAATTCCTTAAAATAGGACTTATTAAAAACACAAGGATTTCCCGATATTTCTTCATAAGCAGCACTGACAATCTGCCCTTTATCGTCGCAAAAGGCTTGTACTATTTCCTGAATGGTCTCTTTTTTTATATAAGGCTGGTCTGAAACGCTAAACATCATTCCTTCTATTTCGGGATACCCTTCCAGAATTTTTTCCATCCCAAGTCGAATGGAACGAGAAATGCCCTCTTCCGGTTTATGATTCATAACCACACAAAATCCTTCTTTTTCTGCCTCTTGTGCAATCTCTTCATACTGTGTAACCATAACTTTTGGTTCCATTTTGGTATCTTTTAGTGTATCTAAAATATACCGGTACATCTTCTTTCCATCGATTTCATCCAATAATTTAATTCCCTGATAGCGCAGACTGCTCCCTGCTGCCAGAACAACCAAACCAACCTTTTTTTTCATGGACAAATATTACCTTTCTTCACAATTTATGCTCATAATAGGACACAACTTCTAATACCGCTCCTCCAATTGCTCTTGCTTTATCGGATATGGTATAACAGTGTTTTTGTTCACATCTTGCATCAATATCCCCCGATTTCATCCCCTTCACAACTCTAACTCCCGGCTGCAGCATTCCTCTTACAATCCCGGACATAAGTGCATGCACCGGTTCTCCTCCTGAAAATGCTACCACTTGATCCTTCTTTACAATTTCTCCAATTTCCGCAATTGGTTCAAAAATACCATCCGCCGTAGCACGAATAATTCTCTCCGTTGTAAATCCTCCAACATCTCCCGGAACTCCCGTATTGGGAATTGCCGAGCCTTTCCAAATTACACTTCCCAAATAGTGTCCCCGTTTTGTCTCAATAACAGCATGGCAATCTTTTCCTGCTTCAAATCCGGGTCCCACTCCAATTACCATGGGTGCTTCCTCTCTTGTTGTTCCCAAATTTTTCTTTGCAATTATGGCATCTATAATAATATCCGGATGAAGTATCTGCTTTATTTCTGCCTTTTCATCTACTATAACCGGAATGATTCCCTTTTTTTGAAGTGCTTCCACTTCTTCCATATTTTGAGCCAATACCCCTTTCACACCCTCAATGATGGCTTCTCCATCATAGACCACTCTGGAAAAAGCTACCGTTCTTCGAACGGTGGTTGGAATGGCTGTTTCTGTCATTAATACCGAATACCCTGCTCGAAGAAGACGAACGGCAATTCCTGTAGCCAGATCTCCTGCACCTTTAATTAAAATCTTCATACTATTTTTCCTTCCTTTCCCTCATAAGACGTAATATATACGTTCTCAATTCCATACTCCAATACCTGTCTTCGAATTTGAAAGGCACTCTCTATTTTTTCTTTTGTATCTGCTTTATTCAATACTACTATATAATGCATCCACTCTGCAACCTTCTTTTTCAGCCCTTCTTTACTTCCAATTACCTTAGCAAAATCCTCTTCGGTCAAACAGTCCTCCTGTGTTTTATTCAGAAAAGAAGAAACCATCTCTTTTCTAAAACAGACCTTGGAAATCTTTTGTTTTAATCCATCCAGTCCTAAAACCCCAATTACATAAGAGGTGTTGTCTGCAAGCACCGGTTCTTTTTCTCCCGGAACTTTAAAAGGAAGGCGTTTGGATCCATCTCCTTCCACTAACACAGATACTTCTCCCTTACATAAATATTCCATAACGTTAGGATTCGGTTGTTTGAATTTATTGTTTTCACATGCTTTTCCAACCCATAGTACCTCCTGCTGCTTTACCAGATCGGCAATTTCATCAGGTTCTTCACTTTCTGTAAATCTCCATTTGTTTTCCGGATAAAACATATGGGTTGTTGTGGTAACCACTGCTTTTCTCCGGTTCTTTACATAATCTTCTGCCAATGCCTCCAAGGTCGTTGTCTTTCCTCCTGCACCCACAATGGAAATAATAACCGGTTGGTTTTTGGGAATACCAAATGCCTCTAACGCTCCCAATTCCCTCCATTCTATTTCTCCGGGTAAAATCACCTTCATTTTTTTTCCCCACTCTCCCTTTCTTCTTTATAAAAATTGGTACAAAATTCTATGAAATTTTTTTCAATGCGGCTGAGTTTTTTCCTTTTATCAAATACGATATATAAGTTTCTCTTAATGTTTTCTTCTTCTGGTTCATAAATTAGGAGTTTTCCATCCTTTGCATAATCCATTACTGATTTTTTTGAAATAATTGAAATCCCCATTCCATTGCTAACGGAACGTTTTATAATCTCCTGGTCGTTCATATGTCCCACTACGTTTAGTTTTCTTACATCAATATTCTGAGAATTTAAAAATTTTTCTGCACCTTTTTTTGTTCCGGATCCATTTTCTCGTAAAATAATGGGTTCTTTGATTAATTTTTCCAGAGCGTGGTCTTCCTTTATTAATTTTTGAAATCTTTCTGTATTGGGAGTAATTACCACTAAATGATCTTCATAAAAGGGAATATAATAAAGCCGGCTGTCCTCTTTTTTCATTCCAACAAATCCAACGTCAATCTTATGTCGCAAAATTTCATCCATTACATATTCACTATCACCCTGGTTTAAAGAAAAAAAGGTGTTTTTAAATTTCTTTTGAAATTCCGGCAGTATTTCAGGTAGAAGATGTTGAGAGGGTATCGTGGAACCCGCTATTTCTATTTTCTCTCCAATGGGTCTTTCCTGATAAAATTCTTGAAGAATATCCTCTCTGATTTCCAACATATTCTTGGCATATTCATACAGTCTTTCCCCTTCTTTTGTGGTTTTCACTTTCTTCGTAGTACGATCAAAAAGTCTGGTATTTAATTCTTTTTCCAAAGAAACAATATGTACACTAATTGTTGGCTGTGTTAAATATAGACTCTGGGCTGCCTTTGAAAAGCTTTCCAATTCCACTACTTTTACAAAACCCTCTAATTGTTTTAACTCCATAGTCATCCATCACTCTCTTTATTTCTTTTTATTTTCTTTACCTGCCTGTCTTATATTGTATCATAACTTATTAATTGTATCTATAAGTAACTCGCATTTCTATAATTTATCAATACCGGTTTCCCTATTCTTCTTTTTATGCTATGATAAATTTATTCGTAACAAATCTTGTTTCAACGAAATCTGCAGAAGAAAGGTTATTTTATCATGAAAAAAAGTAATGTCGCATTGACCAGTCTGGTGAAAACTTCCGGATGTGCCGCAAAAATCGGTCCCGGCGTCCTTCATGGCGTTTTAGAAAAACTTCCCAAGTTTGAAAATCCCAATCTTATCATTGGTTTTGACACAAGTGATGATGCCTGTGTTTATAAAATAAATGAAGATACCGTAGCCATTCAAACGGTTGATTTTTTTCCACCTATGGTGGATGATCCTTATACTTTTGGGCAAATTGCTGCCGCAAATGCTTTGAGTGACGTTTATGCTATGGGAGGGAATCCTGCAACTGCCATGAACCTTATGTGCTTCCCCTCCTGTCTGGATATTGAAATTATGCAAAGCATTTTAGAAGGAGGCTATTCTAAAGTTGCCGAAGCCGGTGCCGTCATTGCCGGGGGGCATACCATTTCGGATCCCACCCCTAAATATGGCCTTTGTGTAACTGGATTTGCACATCCAAAAGAGATTTTAACCAACAGTAATGCCAAAGTTGGGGATGTTTTAATTCTTACCAAGCCGATTGGCCTTGGTATTATGAATACCGCTGCAAAAGCAGAACTCCTTTCCCAAGAACAAATAAAGAAAATCAGCACCATTATGACCACATTAAACAAATACGGAAAAGAGTGTATGAAAGATCTTTCTGTACATTCTTGTACGGATGTAACCGGATTTAGTTTAACCGGACATAGCTTTGAAATGGCAGATGGCAGCCATACCACCATTGAACTCTACACCCAGGATATTCCAAAAATTGAAGAAGCCCTTGATTTTGCATCTATGGGAATAATCCCCGAAGGCATGTACAATAATTTAGATTATCTTTCCGATAAATTTACATGCAAAAACACGCTGCCTCAGAATTTAAAGGATCTTTTATTGGATCCCCAGACTTCCGGTGGTCTTTTGATTTCTCTTCCTGAAAAGGATGCGAAAGAATTTTTAAGTCGCATGGAACAGTATTCTCCTTGGTCTCGTATTATTGGTCAGGTCGTAGAACGAAAAGAAACGCCCATCCTTTTTTATTAATCCTGCTTTCCCGGATATCCCAGGATAAAGAGTCTGCTTCGCAGACTCTCGCTCATTTTTAATTTTAAGACAAGAAAGAGAAGGGACACCCTTCTCTTTCTTGTCTTATATTTCTCTTTTTTTAATTTACATACTTAATAATAACATCCCACACATCTGCGCTTTCCAAACCAAGTTTCCAGCCTGCAACGCCCGCAACATTTTCTTCATCCATTGCCTTCATCTTAAGCTCTATAGATTCCGCATCTTCAAGCCACATACGGTATTTTGCCTTATCCTC
>JAVXEO010000043.1:0-20945 GCA_036658435.1 Acetivibrio sp. | reverse complement strand
TTGGAATTTTTAAAGAAACAGATAAGATAAAAGAAGACAGAATAAAAGAGAAAGACCCTTTGGGGAAGGGTCTTTCAGGGGATAAATGAGTATATATAATGAGGATGGAGTACTATATAATTATACCTCTCTTGGGGAAAGAAATATAATATACAAACCAAAAACTTCGAAGAATAAGATTCTGGAAGCCAAGTTACTCACATAAGGAAATATTATTATTAGAGTATAAAGAAATATTATCTCTATATAATTGGTATTCCTTATGTTTTTTATTATATAGTTTAAAAACGAATTTGTCAAGACTATAAAAACACAAAATTAAATAATTTTTAAAATAATTGCAAAACGTGAATTTTTAATTGCGCAAAGAAGTAATTAAGACTTAAAAAAATGCTAGGAAAAGAGGAGGGGGTGCGTTGACATTTTTCTGTAAAAAGTGTATATTACTTGTAGGTAAAACACTGACTTAATATAGTATGGCAGGACTCCTCTTAGATTAGTAGCTGGGAATATTAATCAGGAGGATGTTTTTATATAGGAGAGATTTCGACACTTACCATAAGCAGAAAATATGGAGAAGAAAATGGAAGAAAAACAAGAAACAATTCGAAAAGGAAGAAAAAAAAGACTTGGCGATTTACTGGTGGATGCTGGGGTTATTACAGAAAAGCAATTAGTAGAGGCACTAGGGGAACAAAAAAAAAGAAAAGAGCGTCTGGGAATTGTCCTTACCGATTTGGAATTTACCACAGAAGTGGAAATAGCAAGAGCGCTGGAACTTCAGCTTGGAATGAAAGGCGTGAAACTTTCCAAAGTAATGATTACAGAAGATGTATTAAATCTGGTAAATGAAGAGATTCTTAGAAAGCATTTATTAATGCCCTTTGCATTTTCTGAGAATAATCCGAATATATTAAAAGTTGCCATGTCGGATCCTCTGGACATTCACGCAGTAGATGATTTGATGATTATTACCAATCTTCAGATTGAGCCGGTTGTGGCTACTCCTCAGGATGTTGCGGCATCCATTGACCGCTACTATGGAAACAAAGAAGCCATGAAGGTGGCGGAACAGTATACAAGGGAGCACCAGGAAAAGTTTAGTAAGAAAGAACAGGAAGATACCATAAGTGAGGATGTGAACCAGGCACCCATTGTTCGTCTTGTAACCCAGATTATCGAACAGGCGGTACATAAAAGAGCCAGCGATATTCATATAGAAGCTTTGGAAACAGAGGTGCGGATTCGATTCCGTATTGATGGGGTATTACAGGAAGAGATGCGGCACAGCATTAATTTACTTCCGGCCATTATTGCCCGTATTAAGATTATTGGGGGAATGGATATTTCCGAGAAAAGGAAACCGCAAGATGGACGTATTACCAGTATAGTGGATCGAAAAGAATATGATGTACGTGTTTCAATTCTGCCTACGATGTATGGAGAAAAAGTAGTAATGCGAATTGCATCCAAACAGGCTCTTACAAAAGATAAAAAAGAACTGGGATTTACAGAAACGGAATTGAAAAAATTCGATGACATTTTAGGCCATCCGCATGGTATTATCTTAGTAACCGGTCCCACCGGAAGTGGTAAATCCACCACCCTTTACACGGCACTGAGTGAATTAAACAGGGAAGGTGTTAATATTATTACCGTAGAGGATCCGGTAGAAGCAAACATAAATGGAGTCAATCAGGTACAGGTCAACCCCAAAGCAGAATTAACTTTTGCCTCAGCGCTGCGCTCTATTCTCAGACAGGATCCGGACATTATTATGATTGGAGAGATTCGAGATAGTGAGACAGCAGAGATTGCCGTTAAGGCGTCTATTACCGGACATTTGGTGGTAAGCACCCTGCATACCAACAACTCCGCAAGTACCATTACACGTTTGGAAGATATGGGAGTGGAATCCTACCTTTTAGCAGATTCCCTTGTGGGAATTATTGCCCAGCGGCTTTTTCGAAAGATTTGTCCGGAGTGTTCCATAGAAAGAGAAGCCACCCAGGAAGAAAAGGAGTTCTTAAAAATAGAACCTCTCTCCAAGATTCGAATTCGTGAAACAAGAAATATTTCCTGCTTGCATTGCAATGGTACCGGCTATTATGGAAGAACGGCAGTTTATGAAATTATGACCATTACACCAAAACTAAAGCAGGCAGTGAACCGCCACTGCAATGCCGGAGAAATCAAGGAAATTGCCTTGCAGGAGGGAATGCAGACCTTGGACATGGGAATGAGAAACTATGTTTTACAGGGAGTTACCTCGATAGAAGAGATGAAACGTATTACATTTGAAGAATAAGAAGGAGAACAAAATGGAGATTACCATTACAGACCTGTTGTCAAAAGCAAAAGAACTGGGTGCTTCCGACTTACATATTACCGTGGGAATTCCACCGAAGTGCAGAGTAAATGGAGAACTGGAGAATTTAGAATTTGAACGCTTTCTTCCACCGGATACGGAAGCTCTGATATTACCCATGCTGGATACAAGGCTAAAGGGGATTTTGGATGAAAAGGGGGAGGTTGATTTTGCGTATTCCCTTCCTAACTTGGGTAGATATCGTGTGAATGTATTTAAACAAAGGGGTTCCTATGCCCTGGTAATTCGTTTGGTTGGAACGACCATTCCTTCTATTGAACAACTGGGAATACCGGAATCGGTGGTGGAACTTACCAGGAAGAAGAGAGGTATGGTTTTGGTAACGGGACCTACCGGAAGTGGTAAATCTACTACGTTGGCATCGTTAATTAATATTATCAATGAAGAATACAATACCCATGTAATTACACTAGAAGACCCCATTGAGTATTTACACAATCATAAAAAGGCAATTGTGAACCAGCGTGAAATAGGACTGGATACCATATCGTATTCCAATGCCTTAAGGGCAGCACTTCGTGAAGATCCGGATATTATTCTGGTTGGGGAAATGAGAGATCTGGATACCATTTCAACGGCAATTACCGCAGCGGAAACCGGGCATCTTGTGTTTTCTACCTTACATACCATTGGAGCAGCAGCAACCATTGACCGTATTATCGATGTATTCCCTCCCCACCAGCAACAGCAGATTAGAATCCAGTTAGCTTCAGTACTGGAATCGGTTATTTCACAGCAGTTAATACCAAGAAGTGATACCCATGGACGGGTTGCGGCATATGAAGTTATGCATGCAACACCAGCCATTAAAAACCTGATTCGAGAGGGAAAGTCCCATCAGATTACCTCGATTATCCAGACCAGTAAAAAGATGGGAATGCAGACCATGGATGATGCCATTTACGATTTATACCTGAAACGAAAGATTGATTCCGATCGAGCCATTCATTTTGCACAGGACCCACAGACCATTGAACGAAAATTATTTTAGCGATGAGGTGAAGACGTGCCATTTTTTGATTATGTTGTGATTCAGAAATCAGGTAAAGAAAAAAAGGGAAGCATAGAGGCAGGAAATGAGGAAACAGCAAAGCGTATTTTAAAGGAAGAAGGCTATCTGCCGATTTCCATTGTGCCTCAGTCTACCATGAATAAAGATATTAATTTTAAGATAGGAAGTGGCGTAAAGCCAAGGGAACTGGCGACTTTTTGTAAACAGTTTGAAACCATATTAGGAGCCGGTGTTACGGTAATCAACGCACTGGAGATGCTAAGTGAAGAAATTGATAATAAAATTCTTAAAAATGCCATTCAAAATGTACAGTTGAATGTGGAAAAAGGAGAAACTCTGGCAGGTGCTATGCGCTTGCAGGGAAAGGTGTTTCCTACCATATTGATTGATATGATAGCGGCGGGAGAAGCCTCCGGCAGCCTGGATAATTCTTTTGGACGAATGTCCAATCATTTTACGAAAGAAAACAGGCTTAAGGCAATTATTGCGAAAGCCATGGTTTACCCCTGTATTTTATTGATGGTTATTATTGGTGTAGTTGCCGTTATGATGATAAAGATTGTACCACAGTTTATGGAAAGTTTTGAGCAGCTGGATGCGGAACTTCCTGCTATTACCCTGGCAGTCATTGGGGTTAGTAATGTATTGAAGGACAGGTGGTGGGTGATTGTACTCCTGGCAATAGGAACCTTTTTCACCATTCGCCAGCTTAAGAAGACAAGGACAGGTGCTCTCTTCTTTGGTAGACTGGAATTAAAGATTCCTTTGCTTGGAAATCTAACCATAAAGACGGCTTCGGCACGGTTTACCAGAACCCTAAGTACCTTACTGGGAGCCGGAATTTCCTTGATTGATGCGGTGGATATTGTAGGAAGAACCATGAGCAATGCCATCATAAAGAAAGTTATGGAAGAGGCAAAAGAGGATGTTATGCGAGGTGTTCCCTTATCAAAACCCTTGGAAGCATCGGGTGTATTTCCTGCTATGGTATATCATATGACGAAAATAGGGGAAGAAACCGGTAATATGGAAGAGATGTTGGACCAGATTTCCAACTATTATGATGAAGAGGTGGAAATCGCCACGGAAGCCTTAACGGCAGCCATGGAGCCTATGATTATTGTAGTGATGGCAGTGCTTGTGGTTCCCATCATTTTAGCAATTATGATGCCGATGATGAGCATTTACAGTGCAGCCGGAGTATAATAAAAAGAGAGTCCTATCATTGGATTAATTTCGGCAGTTTGCCAAGAACCGCCGTTTAATTAATATAAAATTGAGAAAAAGAAAAGGAGAATAAGGGTTATGAAAAAACAAAGAAACATGGGAAACAAAGGATTTTCGTTAGTAGAATTAATTATCGTGATTGCAATTATGGCTATTTTAGTAGGTGTAATTGGTTCTCAGGCAATTCCGTATTTGGAAAAAGCCAGAGAAAGTAAGGATTTAGCAGCAATTGATACTGTTTATACTGCATTTCAATCAGCAATTGTTTCTGAAGGTGTAACAAGCAATATTACAGGTAAAAAGCTATCAGAAATTAAGGCAGACACTGCTGATAAAACGGGTGCAACTAAAAAAGCTGGTGAGACAATAGAAAAACTATTAGGAACAAAAGTGGCAGCAAAAGTAGAAAGTGGAGCTTTATTTACATCAGAAGAGGCAAAAGACAAAGGCGTAGTGTTTAATTATATAGAATTAACAGGTGAAATTACAGTTTCAGCAGGAACTAGCACAGTGATAAAGGTTACTAACTAATTACATTAAAATTACCTGATACATTTTAACTTCCCACCAACCATTCCGCGTAAAGTTGGAACCACAATTTAAAAGGATAAGGAGTATAACCATGGAAACCCAAGAAAAGAAAGAAAACCAAGGCTTCTCCTTGGTGGAATTGATTATTGTGATTGCGATTATGGCCATTTTAGTAGGAGTGATTGGCTCACAAGCAATTCCTTATTTGGAAAAAGCAAGAGAAAGCAAGGATTTAGCAACATTAGATACGGTATTTTATGCCTTTCAGTCTGCTGTCATTGAGAATGAAGTGACTTCTCTGGTAAAGACCGATGGAATTGGAACAGATACCCCACCTACCGGACTGGTTAAAGAGAATCCTAAGTTGGCGGCTAGCTTTAAGAAGCTGATGGGTGCCAAACTTTCTACGGATGCCGGTTTGAATCAGGCGTTCAAATCGGTCAAGGGAAAAGGAAATCATGACGAAAATGTTCAATTTATAGTGGACAAAGATTTAATTACCGTCAAAAAAGGGACTTTAAGTATTGCCAGTGATGGCGCTGCTGTAAACTAATCCATATACAAAGGGAGGAAATCATGCCGGATTTAATTTTTATTGCAATCTATATGGTACCGGTTTTATTTGGTATGGTAATCGGAAGTTTTTTGAATGTGTGCATTTTCCGGATTCCAAAGAAAGAAAGCATTGTACTGCCACGATCCCACTGTATGGATTGTGGCTGCGAATTAAAATGGTATGATTTAGTCCCTGTCTTTAGCTACATTGCACTAAGGGGTAGGTGCAGAAGTTGCAAGAAAAAGATTTCCATACAATATCCCATCATTGAAGGATTGAATGGAATGCTGTACTTGTTCGTTTTCTTGGCAAACGGATGGAAGGATGTTAGTATACTATATTGTTTGATGTCATCGGCTCTTATTGTAATTGCAGTGATTGATTGGAGAACTTTTGAAATTCCGGTTTCACTTAATGTATTTTTGCTGATACTGGGAGTGATACGGGTACTGCTTGATTATAAACATGTAGTTACGTATCTTGCAGGATTCTTTTCCGTAAGCCTGTTCCTATACCTTCTTTTTTGGATAACAAAAGGAAGGGGAATTGGTGGAGGTGATATTAAATTAATGGCAGTTTCCGGACTGCTTCTTGGCTGGCAGAAGAACCTTCTTGGGTTCTTTTTAGCCTGCATTCTAGGTTCCGTCATTCATTTATATCGAATGAAACGAAGTGGAGAGAATCATGTTCTTGCCTTGGGGCCTTACCTGGCAGTTGGAATTTTTATTTCTGCTTTGTTTGGAGAAACCATGATACAATGGTATTTACATGCGATAGGAATATAGATTTTCCTATCCCAAAGTATTGTGAAAAAGTGCACAGTCCTTTGGGATGGGAACATCGGGAAATTAAGAAGGGAAAAGACAAGGATGAGGCGAGTATTAAGCATTGAAATCGGAACAGAATATACCAAGGTTTGTGAAATTGATTATCAAAAAAAGAACCCCAAAGTATATAATTTTCTGTCTTTTGAAACACCACAAAACACAGTAGAGGATGGTTATATACGGGATAAGGAAAGTTTTTCCTTAGAATTAAAAAGACAATTAAAAGAGGCAGGAATGAAAGGAAAAGATGTGATTTATACCATATCTTCTTCTAAGATTGCCAACCGTGAAATTATTATTCCCGCAGTAAAAGAAAAGAAAATTCGTGAGATTATTGAGATAGGTGCACAGGATTACTTTCCTGTGGACATTTCAGAATATACCATTACCTACAGTATATTAGAACGGAAAAAAGTGGAAAAGGTGGAAAACCTGCGTTTACTTTTAATGGCAGCACCGGATAACCTAATAAAAAATTATTATAACTTTTCAGAGATTATGGAGTTTCATGTGGTAGCAATTGACTATATTGGAAACAGCATTTACCAATTGGCGAAACGGGAATTTCCTCATGAAGTTATCATGGCGGTGCAGGTAAATGAAAAATCTACCTTGGTCAATGTTATGGATAATGGAATATTAGTACTCCAGCGAACCATTCCTTATGGAAGTGAAGATGCATTGGACAAAGAATTGGCAGCTACACTGGTGCAGGAAGAAAATGATTTCATGCAGGACACAGACCTAAGAGAACGAGTTGCGGAAGCCTTGGACTCTATTTTAAATAGTATTGGAAGAGTGACGGATTACTATTATTCTCAGCATTTGGATAAACCAATTAAGGAACTGGTATTAATGGGAGACCTTGTTAATATAAAAAATATCAACCTTATTATTTCAGAAAAATTGGCGATACCGTCGAAATTGTTGAAATCTCTGAACCATAAAATCTTTTTGAAAAAGGAAACTCCATTTCAAATATCTGAATATATGGCCTGTATTGGAGCTTCCTATGAACCGGTAAATTTTTTATCAAAGGACATTGCTGCAAAAGCAGCAAGAAAAAGCATGGTAGGCAGCATGCAGATTGTTTTTGGAATAGCCCTGTTATTGTCCATCACCCTGGATGGATTCGCCGTAATGCAGTATTGGCAGGAGAAAGAAAGAAAAGCGGATGTAGAAGGACAGATTCAGGAATTATCTTCGGTAAAACAGATTTATGATGAAAATACAAAGGCAAAAACAAGGTATGAGCAGTTAAAAAAATATGAGGAGAGAATACAAAGTCCAAACGACAATTTAGATGCCCTAATTGTAAAAATGGAGCAGGTATTGCCTAGGACGGCTCATATTTCTTCCATGCAGGTGGATCGAGAGACCTTGGTTTTTGGTGTGGAGACAACCCAGAAACTACCCATTGCAAAAATGATAATGAACTTTAAAGAGATTCCGGAAATCACCAATATTTATGTTCCTGCGATTACGTCACAGATCGAGGAAAATGGAGCAGAAAATTTGACCTATACCCTGACTTGTGAATACGTGAAAACAGTTCCGGAGAAAAAGGAAGAGGTGAAAAATTCCAATGAATAGAAGAAAATTATCAGATAAAGAAATTAAACTATTACTTATCTTTTTTTCACTGTTGCTTCTAGGAAGCTCTTACTTTTCAGTATACGATCGTTTTCATACACAAACACTGGAAATGAAAGAGAAGAACATAGAAATGGAGGCGGAACTCCGGCACTTAAAGAGCATGGTTCTAAAGGAGAATGAGGTAGAGGAAGAAACCAGACAGATGGAGGCAGAATCCCAGCTCATAGTGAATAAAATTCCAAGCTTGGTAACCCAGGAAAAAGCAATTTATATAGTGGATGAAATGGAAAAGATTCTTGGAATAAAAATTCAGTCCATTGGATTTTCCATGAATGAAGTGCTAAAAGAGGGGGAAGGAACGGAAGAGGAGCCCATCTCCATGGAAGAAGCAATCACCA
Organism: Acetivibrio sp.; assembly: GCA_036658435.1. Taxonomy (GTDB): domain Bacteria; phylum Bacillota; class Clostridia; order Lachnospirales; family Lachnospiraceae; genus DIGJ01. Next base: position 12,409 of record JAVXEO010000043.1, on the reverse strand, counting down.
GTACTCAGGAAGCGGTGGATGGAATTACGGCAGAACCGGAAAAATCACAGGAACTTCAAGGCAGTGAAGAAAAACCACAGATAATCGGGTATGTTTCCAAACTCCAGATGCAGTATACCGCTTCCTATTCTCAATTAAAAGAAATGCTTCACTATATAGCAAAGTATGAAGATCGAATGACATTGGAAAAAATAGATGCGGTTTTTGATACAGAAACAGGAAATCTTATGGGAACTATGGAAGTTGCCATGTATTCCTTAGAAGGAACGGAAAGAGAATACCAGGCACCGGTAATCAATGGAATTTCCCAGGGAGTTTCTAATATTATGGGATCTAAGGAGCATTAAAAAATCGGAAGGGGGCAGATGAATGGGTAATAAAACAGTAAAAAATAAAGGATTTACTTTATTAGAAGTGATATTGTCCATGGCAATTCTTGCAATGATTAGTATCCCCCTTTTAAATTATTTTGTAGATGCAGCAAAGTACAATATTTTAGCCAGAAAGAAACAGGAAGCTACGTTACTTGCACAAAACGTAATGGAAGATCTAAAGAATGAAGAAAGTCTAAATACAATTGAGGAAAAATACAAGAAACTTCCCTCCTGGAAGGACTTTTCCCAACCGGGTAAAAGTGTATACTATGAGTATGTTTTAACAAAAAATATGGGGGGAAGAACCTATGATGTAAAGGTTGATTTACAGTCTGAAAAATTAAGAATGGATGGAAATCCAGATGTAAAAATGGATATGGAGCCGGACATTCAACTTCTGGATGTGGCAAACGATGTAATTTCCACGGAAAAAAGTTTAGATAGAGAAAGTGCAAAACTATATTTTCTATCCATCAATGAAGCAGCCTGTGAAGAAAAATATGAACAGGGATTTTCGGCATTGCCTTTGACAGAAGAAATGCTTGCAAGTGGTTTGCAGCGCCGGATGTACCTTAACTTTTCCATAGACACAGACGCCGGGGGAGAGTATCTAAATACAAAAGTCACGTATGACTACTGGTATAATCCTGCTTTGGGAGGGGCAGCAGAGGGCATGGCATCCAATAAAATTTATCCCTGTGAAGTGCTCAACAATCGTATGCCTCTGGACCGAAAGCGAAAGGTGTTTTTTTTCTACCATCCTTCGGAACTAGATAAAGTGACGGTAAGTGGTGCTGATTTTACTAAGATAAGTGCTCTTTACTTTATTGCTCAAAAGCCGAAGGAAATCCCGTCCGGCCTCCGGGTAGAAGGGCTGTATCCTAGGGATGCTTCTTCAATTTACACCAACGCCAATATTGTGAATATGTCGGGATACCAGCCCCTTGTGGCTAAGAAACAGGCAGTTCGGATGGTTCGAATGACCGTATCCATTGATGATCCCAAGGTGATATTAACCTCCACGAAAGGAGAATAATGGCTATGAAGAAAAAAAAGATTGGAAATAAAGGCTCTACCTTAATTTTAGTGATGGTTGCCATGGGTTTTATTGGTCTTTTGGGAGCTTCGGTTCTTGCGGCTTCAGCAATCAACAACACGATGAAAGAGGTTAATAAAGAGGCAAAAGAAAACTTTTATACGGCAGATGCCGTGATGGAAAAAATAAAATCCGGTCTTGTTTTAACTTCATCCGAAGCCTCTATGACGGCTTATGAGAATGTTCTGTCAAATTATACAACCATTACCGAGAACAGTGCAATTTCCATGCAGGAGGTATTTAATCAGTCATACATGAAAGAAATTAAGAAAAAACTTTGTGGTGGAGATGATTCTATTTCAGGTGATTTCTTTTATCAGGAAGACAAAATAAAAGGTTTTTTGACAGAGGAAGAAAAAACTTTTTATTGTTCCACAGTCGGTGAAAACAAATTGGAGATGAAACCGCTGGAACACTATATGGTTTTAAAGAATATAGAAGTAAAAGTGAAAAATGGAAACTATGAGACCAAAATCAAAACGGATATTCGCTTACAGACACCAAAACTATCTTTCTCGAAAGGAACGGCAGGTTACACGGAATTTTCTAAATACGCATTGATTGCAGACAATAAAATAAAGATGAATCATGGAAAAACAACCGTAAATGGTAATGTGTATTCGGGAATTGTAAGGTCAAAGGATCCCACTTCCATTGAGGATAAAACAGCTGGAATTGAAGTTTTAAATGGTGGAATACTGGAACTTTTGGGAGATTCGGTGGTATCCCGGGGAGATATTGCGGTATCCAATGGAGGTAACTTAAAAATAGGAGATGGGGTGAACTCCAAGAAGAGTAATGTTTGGGTGGAAAACATTCGTACCGGAAAGGAATTAAGGGCAGCACCGGCAAAAATAACAATCAATGGAACCATAAATGTGGCAGATGACTTGGAATTGAACGGCGCAAAGGATGAGGTTACCTTAAGGGGAGAATATTTTGGCTATCATTATGACAAGGAGTATACACAAAATTATCTGCCACAGACCAATGCAGAATATAGTAGTTCTATGATTATTAATGGAAAAGATGCCCTACTTAACATGAAAGACTTGTCTATGCTGGTACTGGCAGGCAGAGCTTTTATTTCTAAAAGTGGAAGTGATTCGGAATTTCTGGCTCAGAACAAGGATATCATGCTAGGGGAGTCCCTGGCCGTGCGAAGCAGCCAGCTGGTTTATTATGTACCGGAAAAATATGTAGTGGAAGAAAAATCCGGAGGAGAGAAAAAACTGGATGTTCCGGGTTATGAGAATTACGTGGGATTTCCGGTAGATTCCTATTTGTTTTCGGAACCGGAGAAAATGCTGGTGCCTTATTATTTAAAAAATGCGGGTGGAACGATTTGTTACTATTATTTAAACTTTAAAAATGAAGCCGCAGCCAATGATTTTTACAGAGAATATTTTAAATTTCATCCGGAAGTGATAAAGAACAACAGCAGTCCTTATTTTTCAGAGGAGGGGATATCCCTGAACCCATCTATGATTTTACTTCTTTCAGGAAATATTTTATATCGAGATCCCACAACCAAGAGGGCGGGCGTAAAAATAAGTAATCAGTCAACACCAAGTAAAATCATGAAAATGTATGCCCAGTCAAAGGGGCAGGAATATAAGTCCAGACAACTTGCATTGGTTGAGGACTTACAGGAGGCACAAGGGGGGGACATCCGTATTTTGGATAAGACACAGAATTCCCTATATAAACGAATGGTGAAGTTTGACAAGATCGATGAACTACATGGAATAACCCAACAGCCAATTTCCGTGAATGAAAAAGGAGGGGAATTGGGGAAAATTTTTGTTTCCGACAAAGAAAATTATACCTGGACGGGTGAAAATGGAAATAAAGGGATTATTATCTGTAATGGGAACGTAGAAATAGTGGGAAGCTTTCAAGGTATGGTGTTAGCGGGAGGAGACATTACCTTTTCCCAGGCAGGAGGAAGTACAATAACCGGAGATGAGTATTTGATACAAAATATGCTGCATTCCCAAGATTCCTCAAAAATGATGGAGTATTTAAAGATAGACCTTACCGAAAAGAAAGTAAATATTACGGCAGACTTTGACTATGAAGGGTATGTATACTATGAAAACTGGAAGAAAAACGGAAAATAAAGGATTTTCAATGATAGAACTTATTATTGTGATTACGGTTTTGAGCATACTGATTTCCGGAAGTCTGGGAACGCTTCAGTATATTTCCTATGGAAATACCAAGAAATGTGCTGCCGCGATCAACACCGCTTTGAACCAGGTTCAGCTGGAGAATATGTCAAAATCAGATACCACGTACCTCTATATATACAGGGAGGATAAAAACTGTTACTTGAAAATATGGAATCAAGATGTTTCTTCTAAAAATGACCTTACGAATGGAAAGAAAATTGCCAATGGTTCGGTTTCCATTTCTTATAAAGAGGAGGCAACCGGAAATGAAATTCCTTTGGACCCACAGAATCCGGCGAGTTTTCTTAAGATTGCTTATGATAAAGGAACGGGAGCTTTTCTAGATTCCCTACCCTATTCGGAAATAATTTTAGAAGGAAGAGTTTCCTACCGTATCCAGCTTGTTAAGAAAACAGGAAAGCATTATATAGAATAGGCGGTGGTCGTATGAACATGGAAAAAAATAAGGGCCTTACCCTGATAGAACTGATAATTGCCATGGCCGTTGGGGGACTTCTGATTCTGGCGATTACCACCTTTATGGAGTGGGGCAGCAAAGGCTTTCAAAATACCCAGCAGGAATTGGATGTGCAAATGGAAACCCAGATGTTAGTAAACTTAATTGGCGACCGAATTTTGGAAGGAAACCATATTGAATTTTCTAAGGACACCATGACCATTTATGCAATCAAGGAAGCGGAGAAAACCATAACGGAAAAAAAAATAATATGGCTGGATACCAGCACCGGAAACTTGTATTTGTTTGAAACTTCGGGAAATCCAACCCTTATAGTGGCGCCAGATCCAAAGAGCCTTTTAGCACAAAATGTAGAAAGCTTTTTCGCCATTGTGAAAGAAAGCAAGGTCACTCTAAGCTTAACTTTACACAGAGTAAATCGAAGTTTTACCCTGGAACAGGAAGTGAAAATGAGGAATAAGCAGGTACCCTTGCCTTAATTGGTAGAAGGAGGTTGTTTTATGAAAAAATGGTCAAATCGAAAAAAATGGATAATGGCAGGATGGGGCAGTGCGGGGATCATAATGGTTCTGGCAGCCGTCTTTGTTATTAGAAATAATCAGACTTTTACCGATTATAAAAAAGGAACGGCTTTGTATACCAATGGAACCCAGGTATACGATCCTAATCTTATTAAAACTGATACCACTAAAAAGAGAGGAAGCAAAGAGAATCCTTTTGTTATATTGGAAGTGGTACCTTATCGTGGATATGGGGAACTAGGCTATTTAGTGGAAGGGAGCGAACCGGTTGACCTAAAAGCTCTTGCAGAGGATGATGTTAATGGGGAAACCTTCCGTTTCCTTTCCCATGCCTTGGAGTACAAAGAGGATCGCTATAAGATTTCAGTGAAAGACATAGACAGTGAAGAATTTGCAATAGAATACGAGAACTTATTTGGAGAAGCCCCCACGGGGGAAGAAAAGGAGAAATGGAAGCAAGGTGCCGGCTATTATTATCGTGCCGGCTATGAAAATACCAATATCCTAAAAAAAGTGATTTTAAAAGCGGAGGGCATAACGAAGCCAACCAAAGAGCAACTTGAAAATTATCAGGTTAAGGTAGTCACCGTTACGCCGGAGGAGCTTAATGGAAGCGTAGCAGAAGATAACGATAAGAAATTAGATTTTACAGAAATTGCAGATATGACGTATATTACCTCCAAAACGCAGAACAACGCTTATATAGAACTATATGAAACCTATTCAAAACTAGGAAGGGCAGAACCAATCAAATACGGAAAAAAAGCCCAAGCCAATGAAAAACTCCCGGACTTTTATGAACATTTAACGCAAGAATTTCCGGAAAAATATGCAAGCAATGATATCAGCTGGGAAGCTGTGAGAAAGTTGTTTACAAGGATTGCATCCGGAAACCGAATTCCGGTAATTTTTGACTACCATGTATATGATATAAACGCAGGAGATAAAAATTCCATAAAAAAGGTAAATAAGGCATATTATCAGTATACCTATTCGAATAAAGAGAACTACTATGAATATTCTGAGAATGGAAATATAAACAATGCGTCCAAATTGTTTCTTATGTGTAACGTGATGGATCCGGGAATGTTTTACACTCTGTATATGGAACCGGATCAGGAAACAAAGACCGCAAAGATTCAAACAAAAAAGGTTGCCATTCCCAATACAAACTATGAAATAGAAACGGGAGTGATAAACGGTCCGATTCTTGGAAAGGAAACGGAAGACACCGGCTTATATTGGAATAAATTCACCTTTCTGCCGGTATTTTCTGTTGGAACTTCCAATAAGAATGAGGAGGGGTATTCCACAGAGATGGAATACTGGAAGGCATTAGGATACCGGGATTCCGGTAACTGGGGATATGAAAGTGCGGTAGGCAATGTATTTGTCTTTAATGGAAGAGAAGTGTTTTCAAACTGGAATGGGAAAGAACCGGTGTTTTCAAATAACCGGAATAACTTTGATGAGGTGATTGCGTATATCAAGAACCAGGGAGAAAGGGAACCTCTAACCCTTACCCATGTATTGGAATATATTATTCAGTCCAATAAAACGATAATCTATAAAAAGAAAATTAAGATTCTGGATTTGGAGCCATGTACCATACAAAACGAATCCTATTATAAAAAAATAGGAATTTCTTCTAGTGATGAAATTAGGAACTCTTACCAGTATGTAAATGGAATTACGGAAGGAGAGATTCCGGAGCGCTGCATTTTTACAGCAAAGGACATTCGAAACTATCTAAACAATACGTATGCCGGAGAAGTGGAGATTGTAAGACAGTCTACGGGGGAATTTAACGGAAAAATTGAAGAACTTAGTGATGTGTATGACTTGATTTATATGGGAATCAATGATTTAATGTACAACCCGGCTTCGTATAACGTCAGTGGTGAAACACGTTATCTGCCGATTTACAATGACCAGAGGCTAAATGGGAAGATTTATCTCCATGTGGGAGACGAGTTTGACATAAAGGACGAGATAAAGGTAGATAGAAACTATGGAAATAAAAGCGTAGACTGGATAAAAGGATACCCCAATAAACATAAGATTCGTGGGTCGGGAAACGATATTACAAAACGAAAAAAGGAACATCTGGAGGCCTATATCAAGGGGGGCTATCCAATTCTTGTGGAAAAAGATCTGTATGAGACGGGTAGTTTTGCTAACGAGAAAATTGTGGATAACAGCTCAAATATTTATAAGTTTGTGGACGACAATAAAAGCAATTCCAAACTTTTAAGTACCGGAGACAGGGAATTAAATGAAAAAATAATAAAAGAAGTCTCTTTGGAAAAACCGCAGCTGCTGGTAGACCAAACAACACCGGTGCGCTACAATGGAACCTCTACAACGGGAATTATTGAGGATCGATATTATTTAACCAAGAGAGAATTAAAATTTAAGTATACCATTGCGCCGACTCATGATGATAGACTGGCAAAAACGTACAAAGCAAAAATCTATGTGGATACCAATTCAGATGGTAAATTTGCAGAAGGTGAGTGTATTTATTCTGGAAGAAAGATTCAGGTAGAAGGAGAGGAGTACACCATTACCAAGAAATTATCCGGGGAGTATGTCGGAGCAATACCTTGGAAACTGGAACTAACCAACACCCAAAATGCAAATATTAAAATTTCAGAAATTGGTTTTTCTGCTATAAAAAGAAAAGAATCCGAAAAAAAATCCATAAAAATTCTACAGATTAACCAAAGTAATAGAAAGTCAAGTCTTGGATGGTCTACTCTTAACATTAAAACGGAAGAACATTTCAAGAAATATCTGGAAAATTTGAATGATTATAAGGTTGATTTTTATAATATTACGGTGGAGCAGTTTGAAAAGCTTCAGGTATTGGAAAATGACCCTCAAAAGAAACACCAATTTAATGATGTCAATGCAGCAACCAGACAGGAAACCGATGCTTTAGTCAAAAACTATGATATGCTTATCTTTGGTTTTGCAGACTGTTATGATACCGTTGGAAATAAAAGTGGAGCCCTGGACAATACAAAGTACTTTATTAATTGTGGGAAAAGTGTTTTATTTACACATGATGTAACTTCCTATAATAATCAGGACTCCAATGACATTGGCTATAATTTTAATGTTGATTTTCGGAATATTTTAGCAATGGATCGATTTGGTGTAAGAAATAATGGAAAAGGCGGAGACCAGGCTACAAAACCCAATGGAGGAAACTATGGTAAAGAGGTAACCCATGGCTATACAAACCTGACGGTGAATATCCTTGCTGCATACGGAAATGATAATAACCATGCAGGAAATAAATGGGCCCCATACTTTGGGGATTCTTTGTCAAAAAATCCAAGAACAACGGAAAGGGTTACAAAATTAAACGAAGGGCAGATGACGCAATATCCATATTATATTCCAGATACCATATGGGTATCTTCAACCCATGGGCAGTATTACCAGTTGGATATGGAAGATCCGGGAATCGTAGTTTGGTACTGCCTTGCCGCACAAAACAAAAATACAAAAAGTTGGTATCAAAATTCTTATAACGATGCTGCAAATAATTATTTTATTTACAGCAAAGGAAATGTAACCTACTCCGGGGTGGGACATTCTACCGTTGGGAAGGAAGAGGATGAGGTAAAACTGTTTGTGAATACCATGATTGCTTCCTACCGAAATGCAGTGGAAGCTCCCAGCGCGGAACTCTTAGAAGAGACAGCGGTGAAAGTTTCTGATACAGAATATAGAATGTATATTAACAACCACTATGAAAATAAAGGAGAACCCTATGGGGAAGAGGAGTATCAGTATATTTTATTTTCACCGGTAGACAATAATTTTTTGTCACCGGAACTTCGTGTAAAAGTCCAATTATTTGATGAAATGGATAAAGAAAAACCAGGAAGTGAAAAACTTAAGGTGTATTTAGAATCCGAAGACCCACAAAATAATAAAAATGCAAAAGCCATTGATTTAGCAAGGGAAAATCTGATGAATGGGGAACGATATTTCCTAAAGTATCCAAAATCCGATTTGAATGCTTTACGTAGAGGGAAGATTGTTTTTACGGTTACCAATGAAAAAGAAATTGAAGGGGGAATGATGACCCAGGTTGTAGAACGAAGTATGTTCCCACTGGATTAAAAAAGATTTTGTGTGGTGATGCGGGGGATGGAAAGGATAGAAGGGATGAAACACTGGAAAGAACGATTTTTCACCAGGGAAATAATGGCTTATATTATAGTAGGCATCATTACCACCGGAATTAATATTATAAGTTATGATTTGCTTTGCAACCGTCTGCATATTAGTAACTTACTGGCAAATGGAGGGGCGTGGCTGTTTTCTGTGATGTTTGCATTTTTTGCAAATGATCGGATTGTATTTAAAAATATGGAAGGAAAGAATTCATGGGGAATGCGTCTTACCCAGTTTTTATTGGCAAGAGGGGCCTCTCTTTTAGTAGATGAAATGGGAATGCTCCTTTTGGTAGACGTTGTTCATGTAAACAATCTTATTTCAAAGGCAGTTATGAATGTAATCATCGTTATATTAAATTACATTTTAAGTAAAAAAATAATTTTTAGATAAGAAGCTGGGAGTAAAATGGAAATAGAAAAGAAGTTTCAAATAAAAAAGTTGCCGGAACATTTGGAAGAATATCCGAAAAAAGTAATTGAGCAGGGATATCTTTGTGAAAGTCCCGTCGTTCGTATACGAAAAAGCAATGAGGATTATATTTTGACCTATAAGTCCAAATTTGGACTGGAAAAGGAAACGGAAAAGGAAAAGGCTGCAAGAATTTGCAACGAGGTAGAAGTACCCTTGGACGAAAAAGGATATGAACATCTAAAAAAGAAAATAGATGGTCATTTAATAAAAAAAGTGCGTTATCTTATTCCACTAGAGGGAAAACGAACTGCGGAGCTGGATATTTTTGAAGGATACTTAAAAGGCCTTATCTTTGTAGAGGTAGAGTTTTCATCAAAGGAGGAAGCAGAGACTTTTTTGCCACCGGAGTGGTTTGGGAAAGAAGTGACCTTTGACCGTAGTTACGCAAACAAGAATTTAGCAATGGTTGATTCTTTTGAAGAAATGAAGTATAATAAAGGTCGATTATAATGAGCTTAGGGGAAGAGCTTTGAGACTTACAAAATAGAGGGGAGCGTGTGCATGCTAAATATTGTATCAAAACTGGATATAGAAACCGGGTTACTTGCAGCCTGTATTTTAGTGATACTTTTAATCTTCACTATTTTTATTACGGGGAAAAGAAAGAAAAAAGAAAAAATATGGAAGGCTGAAAAAGAAGAATTAGAGAGTAACTATGATAAATTAGAGTCTGCTTTTAATGAAATCAGGGATTCAAAAGAAGAGATGGATAATCGATATGAAGAACTAAAGAAAAGTGAAGAAAAAAACCACAAAATGGCATATATCGACCATATTACAGGCCTTCCTAATCGACTTGCGTTTTCTGAAGTCCTAGAAAGCGTTATTAAGACCTTGCGAAAAGATGAAATTTTTGCATTGATGTATATTGATATTGATAATTTCAAGTTCATCAACGAATCTTTGGGACATTCTTACGGGGATGAGCTTTTGATTGATACCACGGACCGAATTAAGCAGGTAATGGATGAAAATGATTATCTGGCCTGCTTTGGCGGAGATGAATTTGTGGTAATTTCACAAAATATAGAAGATATTAATGAATATAATGAAAAAATAAAGAAACTGCAGACGGTGTTTTCTTATCCGTTTATTTTGGCAACCAAAGAGATTTTTCTTACGGTAAGTATAGGGGTGTGCCTTGCACCAAAAGATGGAAAGACAGCCCAGACTCTCCTTAAAAATCTGGATTCTGCTTTATTTGCAGCAAAGAATAATGGGAAAAATACATATTGTTATTATGAAGAAACAATAAACAAAGATTTAACAGAGAAATTAGAGCTTCAGTCTCAGCTTCGTACCGCCATTGAGAATAAGGAATTTGTTGTATTTTATCAACCGCAGTTGGATTTGAAAAGGAATCGAATTTTTGGCTTTGAAGCCTTAGTCCGCTGGAACCATCCCACCAAAGGACTGGTTTCTCCCAACGATTTTATTCCCATTGCAGAGGAAGCGGGCCTAATTATCCCTATTGGAAACTGGGTTTTGGAGGAAGCCTGCAAGCAGCTTAAAGAATGGGAAGATAAAGGATTTTGTGATATTTCCATTGCGGTGAACCTTTCCTCCAAACAATTTAGAGATCAGAACTTAAAGAAAAAGTTGTGTACGGTCTTAAATGAAACCGGAATCAATCCAAAGAATCTGGAACTGGAGATAACAGAAAACATAGCCCTTGACAACATGGAATTCTCTGTAAAAACCATTGAGGAACTGAAGGAGACCGGAATCCGCTTTGCACTGGATGATTTTGGAACCGGATACTCGGCAATGAATTATTTAAAACTTCTTCCGGTAAATAACTTAAAGATTGATAAAAGCTTTTTGGATACCTTAATCGACGATGAAAGCGACCGTGCCATTGTAACAGCCATGATTACACTGGCCAAGGCACTGCATATAGAAGTAATTGCAGAAGGTGTAGAAAGCGGAGGACAGGAAACCTTCTTAAAAGGGGCAGCCTGCAATCGGGTACAGGGCTTTTTATACAGTGAGGCAATTCCCGGAGAAGGGGCGGAAAACCTGCTAGAGTTTATGAAAAATGGTGGAAAAATGGATGAATTTTATTGGAATTAAAATAACAACTTGAAATGTTAAAATACATATGATACAATTAAAACAGGTTATTCATTCCATTCCTATTTTCATAATAAGGAGGTAACTATGCCAAAAGAGTTTCTGGAGCAGCTAGCTGCTATTGTTGAAAAAAGAAAAGGAAAAACACATGATATTCGCACAACTCATGTTGTGAAGAACAACGGAACCACACTGGATGGATTGACGATTCTGGAAAAGGGAGAGACCATTGCACCAACTATTTATGTAAATGAGTATTATACCTTGTATTTAGAAGGAAAAGATCCGGAATGTATTGCAGATGATATTTTACTCCAATACGAAGAAGCCGTGAAGAATCAAATATATAGATTGGACGATGCCACGTTTTCTCTTTCTGTGATCCAGGAAAAGATTATTTACCGTTTGGTTAATTTTGAGAAGAATAAAAAAGAATTGAAGAAACTTCCCTATATTCCCTTTTTAGACCTTGCGATTACGTTTCATTGTCTAATTGGTAAAGGGGATAAAGAAATCGGAACGATTCGGGTTACCATGGAGATGATGGAGCAATGGAAGTTTGATATAAAGAAGCTTTGGAAGACAGCAAAGAAGAATACGGAGACCATGTTTCCTGCACAGATTCGTCCTATGGAAGAGGTAATTTGTGGGATTTTTGAAAAGGAAGAGAATTCTTGGATGCCAATGGAAAAACCTGATTTTTCCGGACCAAAGATGTATATTGCATCCAATAAACTGGGGATTAATGGGGCGGCTACCCTACTCTATGAAAAGACAATTTCCAGTTTTGCACAGTCCTGTCAATGTGACTTCTATATACTGCCAAGCAGTATTCATGAGCTAATCTTAATTCCCTATCAGGAAAGCATAACCAAGGAAGATTTGTGTGAAATGGTGCGTGATGTGAATCGTACCCAGGTTCCGGAAGAGGATATTTTATCGGACAATGTTTATTTTTATAGTCGAAAAAAAGGAATTTGTCCGGCGTAACCAATAGACAGGAATGCAATGAATTAACCATATTA
>JAVXEO010000042.1:0-21043 GCA_036658435.1 Acetivibrio sp. | reverse complement strand
TCCATCTATATTCAAAAAACGAGTGGATGCCTTCTCTTGGCACCACTCGTTTTTTGGATTCGTAGAAATATAGGCTTCCATTTCTTTGCAAGGGGAGTCTGTCGATAGTGGTTGCTCCTATGTGTACTAAAATGAACGGTTACCATATATTTTTTTATCTTCTCTTTTTTTCTTGAATATTTTACCCCATTCATTATATAATGATAGAAGCCTTGCCATTTATAATATGTATACTCTGGATTTTTACAGCGCCATTATAAGTTGGACGCATATTCTTTCTTGCAGGGCCGAATAATTATAAATTTGATTTTAGAAGGAGAATGTAGGGAAATGGAACTTAATATAATTGAAATTTTAAAAGTAATCTTTCTTGGTATTGTTGAGGGGATTACGGAGTGGCTGCCAATTAGCAGTACCGGACATATGCTTTTAGTAGACGAATTTTTACATCTTAACATGAGTGGATCTTTTAAAGAAATGTTTTTTGTTGTAATACAACTAGGAGCGATCTTAGCTGTTATTGTTTTATTTTGGAAAAAAATGTTTCCCTTTGGTTTCAAAGAAAAACCACATATTAAAAAAGATATTTTTTCTCTTTGGTTTAAGGTAGCCTTTGCTTGTTTACCTTCCGCTATTATGTTATTTTTAGATGATTATGTTGAAGCACATTTGGGAACACCCATTATCATTGCCACCATGCTTGTTTTTTATGGCATACTTTTTATTGTTATTGAAAATTGGAACAAAAAACGAACTCCTAAAACCGCAGCCTTGGCCGATATCACCTACAAGACCGCTTTTATCATAGGAATGTTTCAGGTATTGTCGATTATTCCCGGTACCTCCCGCTCCGGAGCAACCATTATTGGTGCTCTTATCATTGGTGTATCCCGCGTTGCCGCAGCTGAATTTACTTTTTTCCTTGCCGTACCCTCGATGTTTGCTGCCAGCGCTTATAAGCTTTTAAAATTTGGTTTTAATTTTACATCCACGGAGCTCTTTACCCTGGTTCTTGGTATGGTAATAGCCTTTGCTGTCTCCGTCCTCATTATTAAATTTTTAATGGGCTATATCAAAAAACATGATTTTAAAATATTTGGTTGGTATCGTATTGTTTTAGGAATTATACTCCTCCTTTACTTTACAATTCGTACTTTTATATAAAGAAGGCTTGCACACAGGTACCTATCGTATTATAATAAAAGAAGATTAAAAATTATAAGGTACTTTATGGGAGGAAACGTGAAATGAAAAAGAATATATTGAAATCCATGTTACGGATGCTGTTTATCATCGCTGCCTGCGTATTGGTTGGAGGGATTACCTATCAGGTAAAAAAAGCCGAGGCTACTTCTGTAGGTTCAACCCAGGTGCAGTCTGAAGCTGCCGTAGAAGCCGTTAATGCTTCTTCTGTGCAGGGAGAAGACGATTCTGTTGGATTATTTATTTTTATGGCGGCAATCATACTTCTTGTTATTATCATTGCTGCAGTTATTGCATCCATTGTGTCTGTAACCTCTGCTGCGGTTGCCTATAAGTCCGAAGAGGAAGAAGATTAATCTCACATTACCTAAAAAGCCAATTTATTTTTTTAAAATAAATTGGCTTTTTTTATAGGTTAACTTTTCTTTCCATTTGTTCTTCATTGGCAGCATAGTCTACCGCAATATTTTTTTCAATGACACCTTGTGTATACAAGCTATAAATAGATTGATCCATTGTAATCATTCCACTGGTGTTCGATGCCTGAATGATATTATCAATTTGATAATTCTTACTATCGCGAATCATATTTCGGATTGCCGGTGTCATTTGCATAATTTCTACTGCCGGTATCAGTCCTCCCTCTTTTTTAGGAAGTAATTGCTGGGATACGACGCTGTCTAATACCATGGAAAGCTGTATTCGAACCTGTCCCTGTTGGTTTGATGGGAAAGAATCAATAATTCGGTCAATTGTGCTAATGGCTCCCTTTGTATGAAGCGTGGCAATTACTAAATGTCCTGTTTCTGCTGCCGTCATTGCCGTTCGAATGGTTTCATAATCACGCATCTCTCCTAGAAGGATTACATCCGGTGCTTGCCTTAGACAGGCACGAAGTGCAGAAAGATAGTCATTGGTATCAATTGCTATTTCACGCTGGCTTATGATACTTTTATCGTTGCTGTGCAAATACTCTATAGGATCTTCCAATGTAATCACATGTGCATTTCTATGTTTATTAATATAGTCTATAATACAGGCTTGTGTTGTTGACTTTCCACTTCCCGCTGTCCCGGAAATAAGAACCAAACCATGGGTTAATTTTGCAATATTCATTACCGACTCCGGTATTCCAAGTTCTCTGTATTTTGGTATTTCAAAGGAAACAACGCGAATTACGGCTGCCTGGGATCCTCTTTGATAATAGGTATTCACACGAAAGCGCGCAAGTTTGGCAATTGCAAAAGAAAAATCGTCATCTCCCGTCTCTATGTATGATTTCATATCCCTTCTGGCGGTTTTATAAATTTCTGCAATGATTGCCGCGGTTTTATCCGGCGTCAGTTTTCCTTCCTGATCCATAGAGGATATTTCACCGGAAAGCTTATAGCTTAGTGCGCTTCCGGCTATTACAAAAACATCCGATGCCTTGTTATTCATTGCCTGTTCTAAAATATCATACAGATTTCTCATACTCTTTTGTCTCCTTCCCTATTCTATGGTTTCTCCACCCCATACCTCCAGGGAATCCTCACTTTCCCATTTTGTAGTAGAAACTTCCTTCCATTGTAATATGTGGTAGTCGTCCCCTTCCACAATCACTTTCACACACAGTTTACGTGTATCGGATATCTTGCATTCATAGGTATAACTATTTTGATTCACTACGACCTGCTTGGGAATCTCTCCCTTTCGAATACATCCCAGTATTTCTTCTGCCTCTGTATCCGCCCTATAGTAATCAGAAATGGCATCCACTGCTTTATCGGAAAGCTTTTTATTGGCCTTTGCCGTAGAAAGAGTAAGAAGTGAAAAAGTAAGCAGGCATAGCACTGCAAAAATGGTAAGAATGGAACTTCCTCCCACCGGCAGTGAAACTTGATTTTTTTTATTCATACACATCCTCCTGCCATGCCGTTTTCATCCTATAAAGCACCTTATTTTCAGAATCCTTCACTGTAATTTCTGCAATTCCCAAATAATCATCCTGTTTTTTTCTTTCAACGGTAAGGATATAGTCCGAATCCATCTCCATTTCCCAATAATCATCTTCCATTCCCTTTAAATTTCCACCGTTGGCTTTTAGTACTTCTGCCAGATTTTCAGCATAATGAACCGCCTCTTCTCTTTTGCGGCCTTCCTCTGATATTTTTCCTCCAAAAACAAATGCCTGAATACAAAATACCGCTACAATTGAAAATACGAAAATCATAATTAGCTGTTCCATTAAAAGCAATGGGGCCTTATTCTTTCCTGCATTCATAACGATTGCCTCCGTTCCTTCCCCTCACTTCTTAAACATAAACGTAAGGACGTTTCTTCTCCTCCTTCATCGGTACAATAAATTATAAGGGTTCCTTCCGATTCTGTAAACTTCAGTGCTTTGGCTTTCATAACTATATTTCCGTCTTCCGGTTCTACTTCCAAATCCGGTAACGTAAGCATTTCTCTTATATAGCCTTTATAATAATAAATTCTCGTTTCATAAATTTCTTCTTCTAATTTTTGATAAAGATGCAAGGTGGATATGTTATCCTCTTTGTCTGTAAATCCACCAATTTTAATTTCTCCTGCGGTGTCATTATGACGTATTTTTGCTGCAATATAAGAAACTCCAATTCGTTTGTTGTAGGCATGGTCATTTTTTTCAACCAGATTTTTATAATTGTTGGCTCCTAGTAATAATAAAGCCAAAAGGAGCATTCCATATATTCCAAAAACCAATAGTACAAAAACACCATCTATACTATGCTCTTCCATTTTTTTCTTCATATAAATAAACAGACTCCTCTCTACACTTTTTTACTTCAATGGAACTACGGTTACATTTGGCATTATATTATCTGCAAATACTTCATAAAATACCGAATAATATTCTTCCTCTATTATAATTCCATACTCTTCCTTTAAATATTGTAAGGTTGGTGGATAAATTCCTTCCGTTGCATAGCAAGTCATAATCCCTCTCTGTATTGATTTTTCCAGTTGCTTTTGGCTTTCTCTTCCCTGTCCCTCTTCTATATTTTGTACCGCACAAAATAGAAATAAAAACATAGCCAGTACCACCGCTGTTATTCCAAAACCCTTTATTCTTTTTTTCATAGTCGACACCTCATCCTATGGAAGACATAATATTAATCAGTGGAAGCATAACCGATATTAAGATAATTCCAACCATAATGGAAGCCGTAATTACAATGGTTGGTTCGATACGATTTACTTTTTCCTGTATTTTTTGTTCGGTTTCTTCCTCCAGACGTCTTGCAATTTCCTGAATTACTACATCTCCGGATCCACTTCTTATTCCCAGTTCCAGCATACGGCAGTAACCGGAATCCAATATTTTCGTTTCTCGGACTGCCTGTGCCAGTCCCATACCTTCTTCTAGTTTTTGAATGCAGGCATCATATCTTTTCTTTGCCCTTGGAACATCATTTTGAAATACCGCTGCCAGTCGAAAGGCATCTTCCACAACAAGGCCACTCATCATTCCCATAGACATTGCCGCTGCAAATCTAGCTGTACCGATTTTCTTTCCTATTCCCTGATCCCCAAAATACATCTTATATTTTAGTTTTATGTACCGTCCAGCCTTGGCATTTACAGAAAAAAACAGAATGCCTGCCAGGCAGACCGCAAATAAAATGCCCAATACCGGCAATGCTTTTCCTAAAATAACACCCAGTTGTAAAAGTCCGCCTGCAATCCCATTCATTTGTCCTCCCAGCTGTTCATACACCTTATTAAATACAGGAAGAACTTTTACAAGTAGAACCACTAAAATTATTAACATTAAACAAGTAAGGATTACCGGATATAAAACAGCTGCTTTTATTTGATTTATGAGTCTGCAATACCCCTCATAGTACTCCGATAACGACTGAAATGCCTGTTCCTGTCTTCCGGAAGTTTCTCCTGCTTCCGTCATATCTATCATATATTTAGGAAAACTGCCAGACTCCCGTAAAGCTTCGGAAACTGTCTTTCCCTCATCTACCATTTTTGCCAAATTGCTCAAAAGCTCCTTTGACCCTTTATCTGTTTCATCTTCTGCCAATAATTGCAAGCCATCACCTATCTGGATTCCCCCATGTAACAACAATGCCATTTCCATACAAAACGTGGAAATATATTCATTTGATACCTTTGTTTCCTTTCTATTCATGCTCTAAGCTCCTCTTTTTTCCTTTTGTACGGGCAAATTATCCCAAAGAATGCTTCTATTTAGTAAATGTACTTTGACTTATAAGTGGAACCATCTCCAATGTGCTTCTTTACATCCTTATTTGATTTGACTGCGGATGCAAGGGTTGGATCCATGATTTTCCAAGTATTTCCATTGAAGGAGATAATTTGATCCATCCATCCCGTCTCCTTTGTATACACATTAAGCCAGGCGTGGTAGGCACCTTCATTATAGCCTACTACTAGTTTTGTTGGAATATTTTTGCTTCTTAGCATTGCCGCCATTACCGCTGCATAGTCAAAACAAATTCCCTTTTTTTTCTTTAAAACAGAATCTACATTGGGAAGATATCCACTTTTAACCGTAGCTGCCTTTTTTTTATCATAGGTAAAATTGGTGGTAACGAAATCATATACTTTTTTAATTTGGTCGGTAGGATCTTTTATTCCTTTTGTGAGTGACTTTGCCTTTTTTACTACCATACTGTTTTTATTATAATTTACGAATTGATTCGACCGTAAAAATGGTGCAAATTCATTTTTAAGCTGAAGTTCAAAGCTCTGGGATAAAACCATGGAATATTTCGTACCTGTAATATTTTGAAAGACTGCCGTCTTGTAAGTTCCATTTCCGTCTGACAGTGGGAGAATTTCATTTCTTCCCGGAATTATATCATAGGTATACACGATTCCACTGGGTCCCGTAACCTGTGTCTTCACTTTTTTTGAAGTTGATTTTTTGTATTGTACTTCCATATATCCATCCATTTTATTGGAGCAATCTATGACCGCATACTCATTTTCTTTTATTGCATCCTCCCCAACTTCTCCGGCCTTTGCCTTACCAAAACAGCTCATGGATAGTAAAAGGACGATCATCACTTGAAATAATCTTTTCTCCATGTTTTTCATTGAAATGCCTCCTTCTTTCTTCTTTGATTTCTTCTTTGATTTCTTCTATTCTAATTTTACTACTTTTTCTCATAAAAATAAAGGTTTTCTGTTTATTTCTTCTTTTGCAAATACTTTTTTTATGTTATAATAAAAATTAGTAAGCTTTTGGGGATTTTATAAAAGGAGGTCTTTTGTAATGAGGAATGCAAAAATTGAAGCTTTATTAACCGTTCTTCCGGAATTAAAGAATTTAACCGGACAGGATATGCGTCTTGGTCTTTGTGATACCGAAACTTGTTTGGGGATTTGGGAAGCGAATGGATTTCGTCTTTCGGGAGGAATTCGTACGGGAGACAAGATTTCGAAAGAATTCGGAATTTTAATAGATGTTCTGGCATCCGGTAAGCAAGTAAGTGAGAAACTGCCAAAGGAAGTCTTGGGATTTCCGGTTATGGATATTGTAACTCCTATCTATGATCGCGGAACTTTGGTTGGTCTTGTTATGTATACGGCATCCAGAGAAGAACACGATCGAATTATTCAAAATTCTAAAGTTCTAAATGCGGATCTTTTACAAACAGAAAATGAGATTGATACCGTTAACAGCAGTGTTGTTGATTTGGTAGAAGCCTTAAATAATATTCGTTCTGCGGCTTCTCTTGTGCAGCAGCAAACAGAAAAAGCAGCTTCTCTTATCCGTTCCATTGAAGGCAGTGCTTCCAAGTCCAATATATTGGCTTTAAATGCTTCTATTGAAGCAGCCCGTGTTGGCGATGCCGGCCGGGGATTTTCTGTAGTTGCCAATGAAATGGGTAAGCTTGCAAAATTAAGTGGTTCCTCTGCAAAAGAAATTAACATATCCTTGTCAGACGTTTTTAATCAGTTAAATAGTATTACTGAGAAAATCGAAAAAGCCGGGGAAGCTGCCATTACCCAGTCTGCCTCCATCAGCGAAATTCGTAAAAAATTAACCGGAATTACTACCTGTTCCCAGGATTTAGTGGATTTTGCTATTCGCCAGTAATTTTCCTTTCATTTTAAAAGATGCCGAATCTACATCATCCTGCAGATTCCGCATCTTTTATTTCATACTCTTTTTTATTTCTTCTTTTTTATTTCTTCTTTTTTATTTCTTTCTCTATTTCCTTTTCTTCAATGTTACACTTAATTCTATTACTTTTTCCGGCAGCATTCTCCATAAAGATATATACCGATTTTCCTGCTTTGGATTTCTCGATTTTTACTTCATAAAGGTAAGTCCCGGTATCGATATCATAGGTACCTTTATTCCCAATATAGCTTTTTCCGCCAATCTTTACCACAGCGTTACACTTTTCCGTACTTTCTATACGAACTGTTTTTGTTGTCGTGTAGATTTTTTTATTCAGAAGTTCCGGTTTCGCCGGCAGGGACATTTCAACGGTAATTCCCGCGGCTTCCTTAATCTCATTTCTATCTTTTCTCACAACTACCGTTACTCTTTCACCTGGTTTTAATGGTTCTTCCAGAGGAATTTCAAAATAGTTCGTTGTGGCAAGAGAAATATCATAGCCTTGTTTTCCGACTTTCACACAAACAGTACCGGTAAAATCGCGAACAAAACCTTTTACTATCAAGTCCTTATCGTTCATTGGTTCTAGCTGAATGGAACTACTGTCTTTAGGTACCTTATATTTTTCATAAGAATCTACTTGTATTTTTCCACTTGCACTTTCTCTTTTTTTACCATTTACCTCATCAGAAACCTTGGCGTATATGGTTTCTCCTGCTTTCAGGTCTGCAACCTTGACTATAAATTTGCCGCTAGTATCACTGGTACCATAATATTGATTCTCTCCAACCGTTACGGTAACGGGATATTCTATTTCCCTGGCAGCCGGAATGTACCCGTAAACATATTGTTCTCCATCACATACCTTATAAAATATCGGCATTTCCGGAGCCACTTCTTTTACTTTAAAATTAATTGGATAGTTAACACGTCCAATATGATCCATTGAAAAGACTTTCATTTTAGTGCCGGTCAAAGGTACCGGTATGGATAATGCCGCTTTATTCCCATCTTTTGTAAATTTTGTTTCTATAATATCATAGGCTGCATTATAACGTGATGAACTCATAAATAGTTTTTTTCCACCATTTTCTCCTACATAAACCGTTTTCTCATTTACTATCGCAACGATCTGGCTGGTTCTATCCTTCATATTTGCAGTAATTTTGTTGGTTTTATTCGTAATTGGATCCACAATCGGAAAGTTAGGACCCGCGCGTAATACCGTAAGCTCTACATAATCACTTTCTCTTCCACCCTTTTGTTGTTTTATTCGCACCAGGCTGTCTGCATAAGGATATTTGATTTTACAGAGAAAGGCGCCATTCTCATCGGCTTGTGTTTTATACGTTTTTCCATCGATTTCTATTGTTATGCCTGCCTCCGGTTCCCCTATTCCACTAATGGATGCCGTCTTATTGGTAATGCGGTTTATCTCCGGAATCTGCAATGCCTGAGGGTCTATATTTTTAATTTCAATGTAATTTATTCTTTTATTTCCCTGGTTGTCTATGGCTAAAATACTGTAAACTCCATTTTCTTTTACGTAAAATTCTCCGTCCTGAATGGTGGTGCTTAAGGAATTCATCCATGCCATATCCTCCTCCGTTAGTTTTCCCTTAGCATACTTTAAAGTACGGATTCCTGAAATATCATTTGCCTGGACTGCAACGGGAATCTCCTTGTCCGTTCTTATCTTTATAAGGGGGGCAACTACCAGCAAAGGACTATCGGTATCCTTTTTTTCTTCCTCCGTAAAAGAGGCCTTATAGTATGCATAATTATTTCGGATCTCTAAGGTTTCCTGATACCAGCTCTGTTGTTTGGCTATATCCTCCGAATCTGCACTAGACCTTACTAAATAATTTTCGGAAGCAGGAATGGTTACCTTCCAATTATCGTCTGCTTTTGTATAAATTTTTCCAAATTTGCTTTGATCTTTTATATAATTCTTGAGTAAATTTGCACTATATTCGGTTCCTTTATAAATTCTTTGCTTGGAAAGTTCATTTCCCACAATGGTTTTCGTTGGTGTAATAATATCAGAAACTAAAATAAGTTTCATATCTTCTTTGATTGGCTCCCCATTGTAAGAAAGATTGGTAATTCGAAAGCTTCCTTGATTTATAATGTCACCCTTTAAGGAATACTTTGGCGGATTCGTAATGTCGATTTCATACTCGATTCCATCAAACATTCCAAAATTGCTCCAATTGCTAAGCCAGTCTTTTTTTATTAAAGATTCCATCTTCATCTGGCTGATGTAGCCATCCATAACTTCATCACCGGTTTTTGATCTGCTTCCTGCTACGGCATAGGCACTGGCCGTCCATTCCAGCCAGTCTCTCAGTTGTTTCCCTGTAATCCAGTATATATACGCATAGTCATGATAGTAGGACTGAATTCCTAAAATATCACCCATGGTAATTTTTCCGCTTACATTAACATAATCATCTTTTGACTCCAAGCCATATTTTTTATAATTGGATACGGCTATGACCGGATAATCTTTGTACTCCGGATTCTTTAAATTCGTGTACTCCAGCCCTAATTGAATTTTTGCCTCGTTCACCAGTTGAATGGAGGTGTTGTCGGATAAGAGTCCAAAATAATTGGTAATACTTTTTCCATCCTCTAATTCTCCAACTTCTTCGCTATACGTTTTTTTGATTTCCTGGTCATACGCTTCCTGATATTTTAAAATAATAGGATCCTGAACCGTTTCTTTTCTGGCATATTTAATAGCTGCCTTGCTTCCTACTACTTTTATCTTTCCATTGTCAATCTGCAGCTTTAAATCTGCAATTCCGACTCCTACCCCTCGATCTGCCACCATAACCACCGGTTTTCCATTCATCAGCCCTGTGCTTCGTACTACATTGGGGTAATCGTAATACTTTTGAACCTTTGGATTTCCAGAAGGAAAGTTCAAATGAGCATGTCCGCACATAACGGCATCCACTCCTTCTATCTTACTAAGGGCATAAGAAACATCTCCCGCCATTTCCGATGGATTTACCGGCCCAATTCCACTGTGTGCCACAGCAACGATTACATCGGAACCCTTGCTTTTTAATTTTTCCACCTGTTCTTCCGTACTTTCCAGAATGTCCTTTGTAGTGAGTATTCCTTTGTGATTGTAATAAGTGGTCAACGATGGACGGGTTACTCCGATAATTCCTATTTTCACATTGATTTTTTTCCCTTTGGAGGTGGTCAGGGTCTTTGTAATTATTTTGTTTTCATCTCCAATATTTTCTCCCGTTACCGCATCAAAAACATTGGACATTACACACTTATTAAAAAGGCCCGCCTTATTTAGCTGATCTTTTACATAATCATACCCATAGTCAAAATCATGGTTTCCAAGAATCAGGGCATCATATCCCATTTTTGCCATAACCGAATACATATAGTCACTTCCGTCATTTCCACTTACAATATTGCTTCCATATCCATAAATAGTATCCCCTGCATCTACGGTAATGCTGGTTCCTTTCTTAACCTCCTCCCTTGCTTCCTTAATAAGGCTGTATGCCTGTGCCAGACTTCCTACGCTGCGTTCACCTGCTGTATCATAATTTACATTGGCCAGTTGTCCATGAAGATCCGTTGTGGATATAATACGTACCGTTGCCGTTTCTTCTGCCTTCACATACTTTCCCTTTGGAACCATATCCGTTATTAATAGAATCGCTAGTATTATAATTATAATTTTCTTCTTACTTTTCATTTTCTTGTCCTTTATATGCCTAATTTATCTAGTAATTTTTTGACTTTTCCTATCTTTTTTTCTTCTGTTATTTTTTCTTCTATTATTTTTTCTTCTTCACTCTCTTCCTTCTTTTCCATTTCTTCCAACAGATTGTTTCTTTCTTTTTTTAAGGACCAGCATTGATTTCTAAAATATCGATAATACAGATCCAATCTTTCTTCCTGTTCCTCAATACCAATGCTGGAAAAGGAATGTACCGGTTCTTCTGTTCTTACCCCTTCCATCCTGGTTTCAAATGGAACTTTTGTTATATTTCCTTTTTTATCATAAATATGGGGGATTTTATTTTTATTCAAAAAATCCAAAAAATGCAGAAAACGTTCTTCATGGCCTTTTTGTACGGAAGTAAAATCTGTTTTTTCGTAAATGTCAAATATATTGGTCTGCTGCGTTATTTCTTTTACCTGCATAAATGGTATGTTGTGATAACTTGCCAATTCACAAATTCTTGAATCATATGCAAAAATATAGCAGGGGGTACCGGCAAGCACCGCTGCAATATTTCCATGAATACGGCTTCCAAAGGAAAAGTCTGCTCCTTTTAGAAAATTCAGCCAGCTTTCTACATTAACAAATCCCAGTACCTTATCCTGCCGGTAAATTTCGCTGGAAATCTTTACCGGATAGGTTTCCGGAACTACTTTGTGTTTTTCTACCGGATAAGGGATTCCCCCATAAAGCAGCCGTAATTCTTCAATGGATTGTGGTATGAAATGAAAATTAGGCAGCTGTTCCATACTTCGGTTTATTAGTTCATGCAAGGACAGGGGTAAATCAATTTTATAGTTAATGCTAACGGCAGATTCTGAAGTCAGCCCTCCCACTCTTGCCTTGGGTAGATTTTTTCCAAACATATACATGGAGGGGCATCCAATTATCGTATAATCCTTTTCTTCTACATAGCCCAGTTTATTTAAATAGGCACCCGTGGTTTCTCCTCGAATTCCTACAATGGATGATTTTTCCAAGACGGCATCAATAAAATTTTTCACGGTTTCATCAAAAGAAAACTTACGGTTCACACCCAAATCCAGACTTACCTGAATTCCTACTCCTGCTATAATACATGGGATTTTTAAGGAGGTTACCAGTTTGGTAAGAAGTTTCAGCTCCGAAATAAAGCTGGTACGAAAGGCGTTGGCCAGGGGAATAATAAAGTAGTCATATTCTTCATTCATTCTATCAATTTCAGATTGTGGAAACACTTGATTGGTTGCAATGGTATCTATCTGTGTATCTTCTGTCAGAATCGTACGAAATATGCTATTTGCATAAATCATATTCCCTGCATTGTTTCCAATTAAATTCTTTGATATAACTTCAAATGCTGATTTTTCAGCATCCGGAGACATCATAGCCCTCATTAAAACTTTTTTCATTCTAGACTCCCTTCCATCTGCTTTTGTACATATACACAAACATGTTAACACATCAAAGGAGAATTTTCAAATTCCAATTTCAGTCATTCCATAAAAATAACAGCTGTACAAAGATAAAAAGTGCAGGTTTTTTTGACCTGCACTTTTTATAATCAATCAAATACATTAATTTCCTGTTTCGTAAGTTCCGTTGCCCGTTGGTTCACTTGCTCAAAGTCACGAAGCAAATCTTTTGACATTTCCACTGCTTTATTATATTGCTGCATCGCTTTCACCGTATCGCCTTTTTTAACCAGCTCCATTGTATCTTTTCCGGTTCCATGAAGGCTGCTGTGTTTTTTTTCAATTTCTTTCCATATCTCTGCAATTTGCTTATCCTTTGGATTCATTGCATAATAGAAATGGCCAAACCCACACTTTTGTGGGTTAGTTTGAACGGGAGTGGTCTCTTTTAAATCCACTATATTCTTTAAAGAATCTACCCACTTCTTATGTGCGGTTATTGCCCCATTTACGCTTTGAATAAACATTCCATTGTCTATCATATAAAAACGATCCTGTGTCATTTTTCCCATTAACCCTGTGGTTTCATCTAAAATCCCTTCTATCTTTCCAATGGGGTCGATAACATCAAAAAGGCTATTACTAATTTCATTCAATGTTACCGAATCTTCACTTACTTTTTCACTTTCTTTATGTAAATGCGTAACCTGTTCATTCAATTCAGAAATAGAACTGTTTATTTCCTGTGTTGTTGCTGCAATATTTTCAATGGAGTGATTAATCCCTTCCATTTTCATACGATTATCATGATTGATTTCACGTACCACATCTAGGTTCTCATTAATTTTGTTTAAAGAGTCCACTGTGTTTTCCACGCTGGATGCGGTCTTTGAAGACGCATTTCCTATGTTATCCAAAAATCCTGACATATTCGTTGTCAGTGTTTTTGTTTCTTCTGCCAATTGGCGAATTTCCTCTGCAACGACTGCAAAGCCCCGGCCGGCATCTCCGGCTCTTGCTGCTTCAATGGACGCGTTGAGAGCCAGTAAATTCGTCTGTCCGGAAATAGAATTAATGGCTTCGATTACGCTTTGCATTTGTTTTACCACTTCAACCAAAGAATCCATGTCTTCCTTCATTTGATCCGAATCTTTCATTGTAACATGGGACATCTCTACAATGGCATCCAGATTGGTTTCACTCGTTCCGATTTCATCCAGCACACCGGCTGCATTCTCTGCTACCTGCATAACAGAAGAAGATAAGCTGTCGTGAGCCTCTAAAACTTCTCCGGTTACCTGGGCGGTTGTAGCGGCCGCTGTCTG
Organism: Acetivibrio sp.; assembly: GCA_036658435.1. GTDB lineage: Bacteria > Bacillota > Clostridia > Lachnospirales > Lachnospiraceae > DIGJ01. The sequence continues at coordinate 7,228 of JAVXEO010000042.1, read as the reverse complement.
GATATTCTTTCCTACACCAGACAGTTCTTTGCTCACTTCCGTTAAGGTAGCTGCACGATCCCGCAATTTTAAATCCAGTGCGCTAATCTCCATGGAGGCTTTTAAAGTCTTTGTAACCACCACTTCAAAGCTTCCTCTTCCTTTTATCAGACGTGTATGAATTGATTTCAGTTCTTCTGATCCTCTGTTTTCGTTATATGGCTCCAATTTCCAAATCGCATTGATTATTTTCTTGTTTTGATTAAGCCCCATAAATTCCATCTCCTTTATTTATGTTTATCCCTATTTATTTTACGTTTTTTTCTTTCTTTTTACAATGCTTTTTCTACTATTTCCTCACAAATTTCTTGCCTGCTCTTCTCATCGGTTTCTATAATAATGTTGGCATTTTCTTCATAAAGCACACTTCTTTGGTTCATTAATTTCTCAATATAGGAAAGATTCATATTTCCATTTAAAATAGGTCTTGTCTGGCTGTTTTTTGCTCTTTCATAAATGGTATCCGGTCTGGCCTTTAAATAAATAATTTTTCCACAAGCTTTCATACTATCTATATTTTCTTTTCGTAATATGACGCCCCCGCCGCAAGAAACAATGGTGTTTTCTACGGACTCTATTTTTTTTATAAAAGCACTTTCCAAATCTCGGAAGTAGGTTTCTCCGTAAGTTTTAAATATTTCTGAAATAGACAGTTCCATATTTTTTTCAATCTCTTCATCCATTTCAATTAAATTTCCACTTCGTTTTTGTGCAAGTTCTCTTGCAATGGTGCTTTTTCCTACTCCCATAAATCCTATTATAAATAAGTTGTCCTCCTTTTTATGGAAAAGTGGAAGTACATCTTTCAGTTTATCTACCGGTATCTGTCCCGGTGCAGAGGCTTCTTTTAAAGAAGCAAAGGTAATGCAGGAACCAAATATTTCCCCTGCCATACGTGAAATCAACCCGTCCTGTCCCATAGAAATAGTAATCAGGGGGTTTTCTATTATTTTAGCTTTCGCCTCTAAGGTAGCCGAAAGTAGAGTAAGCACATCTTCCTTTTTCTTTGGAAAAACTGCAATTTTTAATAAATCACCACCTAAATCCTCCATCTTTTTCAATCGCTTTATTATTTCTTCTTTACTTGGCGTTGAATGAAAATTATGGTTTGAAAGAATCACCTTCGTATTATTCTTTTTAGCACAGTCCAGAATGATTTTCCGTGTCTCTTTCTCTGTAAAAAGTTCAATATCCACCAAGTCTGCCTCTGTATGGGTGATAACTGCACAGTTTATTTCCTTATATTCTTCTTCGGTTATTTCTTTTTCCCCGCCTTCCTTTTTGGTTCGGAATGTAAAAATCAGCGGTTTTCTTTGCAGTATCTTTTTTATTTCCAAAACAAGAGGTATTAATTTTTCCATTCTACAGGCATCCTCATAATAGTCCATGCGAAGTTCTACCAAATCTGCCTCTGACTTTTCTGCCTCTATGGCTGCCTCTAGGATTTTCTCTTTTGTTCTTCCAACAATAGGCACACAAATTTTAGGAATTCCATTTCCAATTTGTATTCCTCCTATCTTGATTTCCTTCATTTCTTTCTCCTTATATTGACAATTGCCTTCCCTTATCTTATTCTTTTATTAAATGAATTATCATTACATAACCTAAGTTTAGAAAGGATTTTTATGTCAAATACCATAACTGGCCATACCGGCTTAATTTGTCTTCTTGGAAACCCGATTTCCCATAGCATATCCCCGGCTATGCACAATGCTTCTTTTGATTACTGGGATTTAGATTATACCTATCTTGCCTTTGAAACTTCTATCACTACCCTTTCCTCTACGGTAGAAACTTTGAAAAACATACATGCCCGAGGATGGAATTTAACCATGCCTGTTAAAAGTGAAATGTGTCCTCTATGTGATACCCTTTCTTCCGCTGCTAAAATCTCTAATTCCGTTAATGTGGTGGTGTCCGAAAATGGTATTTTACATGGTCATACCACCGATGGCATGGGTTTTATGCGTGCTGCAAAAGAAGTTGGTTTTAAAACGGACGGCGGAAAAATAACCCTTTTAGGCACTGGCGGTGCCGGAACTTCCATACTGGTTCAGGCCGCCCTGGACGGCGTTTCTGAAATTTCTGTTTTTAATCGTCCTTCCGCCTCTTTTAACCACTGCCGGCAGATCATAGAGTCCCTTCACCACCATACCGGCTGTAAAATAAAGCTTTTTGATTATAGTTCTCCTGCTATCCTAAAACAGGAAATACAAAGCAGTCATATGCTTGTAAATGGCACCAGTGTGGGAATGGCTCCAAACACAGAGGCCTGTCTTATTCCAGATGCTTCTTATTTTCATAAAGATTTAATTGTCTCTGACATTATTTATAATCCAAGGGAAACAAAGCTGATTAAAATGGCTTCTGCTTCTGGATGCGTTACCTTTAATGGGCTTTCCATGCTTCTATATCAGGGAGCAGAAGCGTTCCGCCTTTGGACGGGTAAAGAAATGCCCATAGATCTTATTCAATCGAAGTTTTTTCATCCATCTTGTGCATAACGATTAAAAACCAAATAAACAAAACACAACCCTTTAACATGCTGGAGATACTAATGCTCCACCAAATTCCACTAAGTCCCAGAGCGGTAGTGCTTAATACCGCTGCCAAAGGGATACGCATTGCCGTTAAAGGAATTCCTTCTATCGAAGAGGGAATCGTTTTCCCCATTCCCGAAAAAGCGCCTGCAGTTGTAATCTCCACACACATAAAGAGCTGGGAATATCCTAAAATTCTAAGATATTCCACTCCGGCAGGTAAAACCTCAATTTCCGGAATGAAAATTTTAAAAATAGGTCCCGGTAAAAAGACCAGAAGCAAGGTAGAGAAAATTCCCCATATGGTAATAATCATCATGGCCTTCTTATATCCTTCTTTTACTCGCTTCTTATTACCGGCACCATAGTTTTGTGCAACAAAGGAGCCAAGAGAAGCTGCAAATCCTTCGGCCGTCATCCAGGAAATGGATTCTATCTGAGACCCAACTTTTTGAACGGCAACGGCGGTATCTCCCCAGCCTGCAATCAATCGCGCAATCACCATAGAAATTCCCGTGAAAATTATGCTTTGCAAAGCAGCTGGCATGGATATACATAACATTTCTTTTAAATAGTTCCATTCAATCCCTGTACCAAACTTGATTTGTGGAAAAAGTGCCTTATCCTTTCTTGCCGCATATACAATCAAAACGGTAGAAACTCCCTGTGCTGCCACCGTTGCCACTGCAGCACCGGTTACACCCATAGCCGGAATGATTCCTATTCCAAAAATGCAAAGTGGATCCAATATGATATTGATTACCAGTCCTACAAAAGTAACCTTAAATGGTGTTGTACTATTTCCAAGAGCCATCATAATTCCTGTTAGAATCATAGTTATAAAAGAAAAAATTACACCGCCTCCGGTTATTCTCAAATAATGTTCTGCCTCTACAATTACTTCCCTGCTGTTTAAACGAAAAAAGGAAATTAAAGGAACCGCTCCCAGCACACAGATAATTCCAAAAACAAGTCCCAGTACGACGCCAAGCTGCAGCGCTGTTTTTGCATAGCCGGCTGCCTCTTTTTGCTGCCCGGAGCCCAAACTATGACCTACCTTTATCTGTCCTCCCACTTTTGCCAATGCCACAATTCCACTGGAAAGCCAAATATACATTCCTGCGGCTCCTACCGCGGCAACGGCACCACTTCCAATGCGTCCAATCCAAATCATATCTACCATATTATATGCCATTTGCAATAAAGAAGTTGCCATTATTGGCAGCGCCAGTTTTGTAAGGCTTGGCAGTATCTTTCCATTTAATAAATCCACTTGGTTCTTCATAAGTACTCCCGGTAATAATCTTTTTTCACGTTTATTTTCTTGTTCCACAAATATAATACCATTTCTCTTATTCTGACACAAGCCATGAAAATTTAAGATATTCTTAAGAAGTATTTTCCCAATCATTGTGTTATAATGATATTGAATTTTGGATAACCTCATATTTATGAAAGGATAAGTTATGAATATTTTATTTTTTTTAACGCCCAAAAGTGATGTTTCCTATGTTTATGATACCGATAATGTTTATAACGCACTAAAAAGTATTGGTGAAAGCGGTTTTACTGCAATTCCCATGATTTCCAAATCAGGAAAATATATAGGAGCAATTACCGAAGGGGATTTTCTATGGAACTTTATTGATGTACATAAAGATGTTACTATGGACACTATGAAAAGCACTCCGGTTCTTCGTCTTAAACGCCGTTTTCAGTACAAATCCGTCAATGTAAATGCAGACTTGGATGACTTATTGGCAATGACCTATTCACAGAATTTTGTTCCCATTGTGGATGACCGTGGTATTTTCATAGGCATTGTAACACGTCAGGAAATCATGAAGCATTATTGTAAAAGAGAGCTTCTTTTTAAGGCGGTAAATGCGTAGTTCGAAAGTTACCTGTTAAGTAAAGGACTGTTAAATTGAAAGAAAGTTAAGAAAACGGAAGTTTAAAAAGAATCAAAAGGAAGTCAAGGCAATTTCAAATAATTGAAATTGCCTTTTTCTTACTTCCATCCTTAATAATTTTCTTTGTGCACTTCAAAATAACTCTGTGGATGGAAACATACAGGGCATACTGTTGGTGCCTTTGTACCCATTACAAGATGTCCGCAGTTACGGCATTCCCACATGGTTTGATCTCCCTTTTCAAAAACAGTCTGCATTTCTACATTCTTAAGAAGGGCACGATATCTGTCTTCATGAGATTTTTCAATCTTGGCAACCGCCCGGAACTGTGCGGCAAGCGCTGTAAATCCTTCTTCTTCTGCATCTTTTGCAAAACCGTCATACATATTTGTCCACTCATAGTTCTCACCTTCTGCTGCGTGCAAAAGATTTTCTTCTGTATTTCCAAGTAATCCCAATGCTTTAAACCAAAGTTTTGCATGTTCTTTTTCATTCTCTGCTGTCTTTAAAAAGACTTCTGCTAATTGCTCGTAGCCCTCTTTCTTTGCAACGGATGCAAAGTACGTATATTTGTTTCTTGCCTGTGATTCTCCTGCAAAAGCGGCTGCTAAATTTTCTTCTGTTTTTGTACCTTTTAATTCCATAATAGATTCTCCTTCTCTTCTTGAAATTAGTAATCATTACTAACTTTTATTATATACTATTTTTTTCCCTTGTCAAGACTTTATTGATGATTTTATTAGACAGAAATGCAAAACTTTACTTTATTCGTATCTTTCTAAAATTCTTTTTGCCACGTTTTATAATCATTCCATCCGCCGGGAAGTCTTCCTTACTATAGGAAGCTTTAAAATCATCCATCTTCTCTCCATTTATGCTGACACCGCCCTGTTCTACAGCGCGTCTGCCTTCGGAACGGCTTGGTACTAACTCTGATTTCACAAGAATAGAAACAATGTCTATCTTTCCTTCTGAAAAATCATCTTCACTTAATTCTACGGTTGGCATATTCGCTGCACTTCCACTGGAGAATAAGGTTCTTGCACCTTCCTGCGCTTTTTTGGCTTCTTCTTCCCCATGAACTAATTTTGTTAATTCAAAGGCTAATATCTCTTTTGCTTCATTTAACTGGCTGCCTTCCCATTGATCCATTTCATCAATTTCCTGAATGGGAAGGAAGGTCAGCATACGGAGGCATTTTAGTACATCGGCATCGGCTATATTTCTCCAATATTGATAAAAATCAAATGGTGATGTTTTGTTTGGATCCAGCCATACTGCCCCTGACTGGGTCTTTCCCATCTTTTTGCCTTCTGAATTTAGAAGCAGGGTAATGGTCATAGCATAGGCGTTCTTTCCCAGTTTACGACGAATCAGCTCCGTGCCTCCAAGCATGTTGCTCCACTGGTCATCCCCACCAAACTGCATATTACAGCCATATTTTTCATATAGAGCAAGAAAATCATAGCTTTGCATAATCATATAGTTAAATTCCAAGAAGCTAAGTCCCTTTTCCATTCTCTGTTTGTAGCATTCTGCTGTCAGCATACGATTTACACTGAAATGAGGACCCACTTCTCGGAGCATTTCAATATAATTTAAATTCATCAGCCATTCTGCATTGTTTACCATCAGCGCTTTTCCTTCTGAAAAATCAATGAATTTACTCATCTGCTCTTTAAAGCAGTCACAATTGTGCTGAATTGTCTCAACGGTCATCATCTGTCTCATATCCGAGCGTCCGGAAGGATCTCCAATCATTCCCGTTCCCCCACCTAGTAAGGCAATTGGTTTGTTTCCCGCCATCTGCAGACGTTTCATCAGGCAAAGTGCCATAAAATGTCCCACATGAAGGCTGTCTGCTGTTGGGTCAAATCCAATATAAAAAGTTGCTTTTCCATTGTTTATTAGTTCTTTAATTTCCTCTTCATCGGTTACTTGGGCAATTAAGCCTCTGGCTACTAATTCATCATAAATTTTCATTTTATCTCCATTTCTGCTCCTTTTTCCAAGGAGACTTTAAAGTTTGTACGCACCTTGCGGAGCGTTTTTTATTACATAGGAAACACTTTTCCGGGTAATAAAAAAACCCCATCCCATGCTGCCATAGGACGAGGATTATATTCTCGTGTTACCACCTAATTTTACAGATAACTCACATTATCTGCCTCTTCAAGTACAGTCACTTATAACAATACTCTATCACCTATAACGTGGTGCATTCCGTCACCGCCTACTTGCATCTGCTTTCGGGATGAAGCTCAAAGATGTATTCATAATCAGATTTCCATGCCCCTCTCATCAACCGGTAGCTTTCTGTATGGCTTTCTCATCATTACTTTTTCTTATCACAGCTTTTTTTTATAACTAATTTTCTATAACTAATACCGATTGTATCACGTTGCCGGCATTTGTCAAGTGAATTTTTCTACTTTATTTTGGTATATATGAACCATTTGTGATAATGTCTTTATATACCACGAGGGAATATGTCTCAACTATGGTATACTAACTTCTATGGGCCTATGTCAATACATTGGACACAAAAAGTTGAACTTTTTTATGCCACCCGAATAGCTTCATCCTCCATTTGCTGAGGTGTTTTATATCCAAGTGCACTATGAATCCTCTGGCAATTATACCAGGATTCTATATACTCAAAGAGTGCTTTACGGCTGAAAGAATGAATCCATTTGTCTGCAAATAGCGTTCAAACAGATCGCTGGTATATTGGCT
>JAVXEO010000041.1:0-22350 GCA_036658435.1 Acetivibrio sp. | reverse complement strand
TATTGGAGCTTGTATTATTGGAGCTTGTATTATTGGAGCTTGTATTATTGGAGCTTGTATTATTGGAGCTTGTATTATTGGAGCTCTGTTGCTCTTTTCTTCTATTTTCTTCTTCTAATTTCTTTAGTCTTTCTTCCTCTGCTTTTCTTGCCTCTTCTGCCCTGCGAAGTTCTGCTTGTTCTTCTTCTACTGAAATAGCATGTTCAAATTCAACGGTAATATCCACAAAGTCTCCTGAAACATAGCCCTTTGTACTTTCATCACCGTCTCCACCTTCATCCACTAAAATCTTAACCCAGTCATCATATTCTTTAATTACTTCATAGGTTTCACCCATTGGAATTAATCCCAGTACAATAGAATCTGTATTTTTCTTTTCTCTAACCTTCAATGTAGTTGTATTTACCGTTGCCCATTTTGTTCCAAACATATCTTCTAATTCTTCTGCATCAAACCCGATTGCTAAAAATTCAGACTTTATGTATCCTTTTACGCTTCCGGATTCAATCTTAACCCAGTCCCCGTCTCTTTTGAGAATGGTAGCTGCCGATCCTCTGTAAAGCTTACCTAAAATTTCACTTTCTGTATCCGGTTTTTTTCGAATATTTACATAATCATTGGCTACGGAAATTCCCATATTTTCATATTTGGAAACCTTCTCCACCACCGGTGCCTCTTCTGCTTCTTTCACGATCTCTTCTTTTGGTTCTTCTTTCGGTTCTTCCATTATTCTGCTCATTTTGTTGATGTCGGTTAATGCAGTTTCTGCTATAGCCTTTGTCTCTATATATTGCTCTAAGGATAACGAAATTCCCGCAAGGCTTGTCTCTGCACAGATACCGGTTGCATATGTTTTAGCTTCATTCGCACCAACTACAAGAAGTGCCGCCACTCCAAGGCAAAGTGCTGATTTTACTGCCCCTACTTTTATCATTTCTGTTTTTTCCTCCAATTGTTAAATCTTTTCTCTAATTGTTACAAACTTATTACACGCAAATTCTGTAATTATTGTATCAAATTATTGTACAAAAGTCAATATTTTTTCAATATTCCAATATTTTCCTAGGATCTATTTATTCAAATATTGTTCTACAGTTGTAATTGCATTTGCACCATCTGCTGCGGCTGTAATAATCTGTTTTAAATGTTTTTGACGGATATCTCCGGCGGCATAAACTCCCTCCACATTCGTAGCACAATTTTCACCCGCCACAATGTATCCATTTTCATTTAAATCCAGTATATCTCCATATATTTCTGTATTTGGAATCGTTCCTACTGCAACAAATACACCTTCCGCTTTACATTTTTTTTCTTCCATAGTTTTTAGATTGCGTATGGTTACCGACTCCACAAAGTCCTTTCCTTCTATCTTTTCTACTACGCTATCCCATACAACTTCAATATTATCCATAGATTCCAGTTTTGAAATCAATGTTTTCGCCGCTCTTAGCTGATCCCTTCGATGTATAAGAGAAACTTTCTTACAGCCTCTTCCTAAGAAAATAGCATCTTCAACGGCAACGTCCCCACCTCCAACAACAATAACTTCCTGGTTTTTAAAAAAAGCGCCATCACAGGTTGCACAATAGGAGACACCCTTTCCTGCAAATTCCTTTTCCCCCGGAATGCGTAGTTTACGATTTACTGCCCCTCCTGCAATAATTACCGTCTTTGCTTCATAGACTTCCTTATCATTTATCCATATTTTTTTAACGTCTCCTTCTAGATCTGCACGTATTACCTCACCCTCAACAAAAGAAACTCCTAATTTATTACAGTGTTCCCGAAACTGTGTTGCAAGTTCAAACCCGGTAATTCCCGGTAATCCCGGATAATTGTCTACTTCATAGGTATTTATAATCTGCCCTCCGCTCATAGGGTCCTTTTCAATAATCAGAATGGAAAGTTCTGCCCTCTTACCATAAATTCCTGCCGTCAGTCCTGCAGGTCCAGAGCCAATAATAATGGTATCATATAATGTTTTCATAATTTTCTCCTATCTGTCTTCCTGTTTTACATAGTATGAGATGCTCTTTATTTTTGTTCGAATTATGCCGATATCATGAAAGGAAGGTAATTTCTTATCATTTATTTGCCTTTTGACTCCAATATCATAGAAAAGGAGGGCTTATCATGGATATCCCCGGATTATCGATGGCCTTGAGCCAGCAAAACATCATGACTCAAGTTAATGTTGCCGTCCTAAGTCAAAATTTGTCCACTGTCGAAGCGGCAGGAGAAGGCATGGTTAAAATGATGGAACAATCTGTCACTCCAAGCCTAGGACAAACCATTGATATTTGTCTTTAATAAAAGGGAGTGTTCTTACACTCCCTTTTATCCATTAGGTAAACTGTTGGTAAAGCATTATAAATAAGCAAGCCAGTATCCCTGCCAAAAGCGGCGCACTTATCATGTGTCCCTTTTGTTTTTCTTGGCTTTCTTGATTTTCTTGGTTTTCTTGATTTTCTTGGTTTTTTCGAAATAAATGTTTCCATATATTGGGTTGCTTCTGAATCTGGTTAACCGCCGTTAATATGGCAAAGGCTATGGATGTTGTAAATATGGACAAAATTCCATAAACTGCAATCACCGGTAGCAGCGTTTCTTTGGAAAGAACCGTATTTTCCATTGTTTGAATCAGTTCTTCTTTCCCCGGTGCCGCTTCCATTACCAATTTTTGTACTTTTGGCAGAAGCCAGCTCAGCAAAACGGAACTTCCGTTAATAGTAAAGTGTACAATCATCGATGATACAATAGAATCCGTTGCTTCTACCACCAGTGCAAAAATCATTCCCATGGCAAATGCATAAATAAATTGATTGAAATTCATATGCATCAGCCCAAAGAGTAAGCCACTTAAAACAATTCCTGCTTTTGCATTTATCTTTCGATATTCATTAAAGAATACCCCACGGTAAACGCTTTCTTCCAAAATTGCAGGAATCACCGCAATTGCAAACAGACATACGATAAGGGGATAGTCCTGTGTTGCACCTACTATTGCCTGAGAAGTTTCATTGGAGGTAAAAAGAAGGGAAATTCCATTGAGGAATGTCAAAAGGGGTGAAATAAAAAATGAAAAAATCACCAGTAAAATAATATTAATGGGATTTATTTTTTTTATTCGCAGCAGCTTTCTTACATCTTCCGTTCCCGTACCTAAATATACAGCTACCGGTATCACATAAATTGCCTGTGATACCAATAAATTCACAAGAATGTTCTCATGGATAATAGGAACAAACTGAAAAATCAACGATGCCGTTAATGCTGTGATTACCGTTATTAAAAATGTCAAATTAACTCGGCGAACTCGATTCTTAGAATCAGCCATTGATCATAAACTTCAATAATTTATCAACATCTTCCGGTTCGTATGCAAGAATCTCCAGTTCCGGAATCGTTCCATCCGAAAAAATCTTTGCTAAAGAAACGTATTGGCAAAGTTTTGACTTTAAATTTAATCGGTCACCCTCTTCTGAAACCAGTTCCACTTTTCCTTTACAATGATCAATCACCTCAAAAAACTTGTCCACATCTGTAATATTATTAAACTTCATATTGGTACCTCCTTGTTATATCTTTAGTGTCTCCTATTATATACCAAATATTTAATTATTTCACTAGTTTTTTTTTATAATAATGCTATAATAGGAATACACTAATATTTTGGAGATGACAATATGTATCAGTTTGACAGTTATGTGCGGTATAGTGAAGTTGGACCGGACAAAAATTTGACCCTGCCCGGTATTATTAATTATTTTCAGGACTGCAGCACTTTCCAATCCGAAGGGATTGGTCTTGGTCTTGATTACTTGGAGCACGAGAAAAGAGCTTGGATTCTTAACTCTTGGCAGATTGTCATTGAAAGATATCCACATTTTGGAGATAAAATTATAACAGGAACCTGGGCATATTCTTTTAAGGGCATTTATGGCTCTCGTAATTTTTTAATGCAGGATGAAGCAGGACATCCCTTTGCCTATGCCAATTCTATTTGGATTTATCTGGACACAGAGACTTCTCATATGGTTCGCATTCCCAAAGAAGCCGCTGATTTATATGGTTATGAGGAAAAATATCCCATGGACTATGCACCAAGGAAAATCAAGCTTCCGGAACATCTTCAGACCCGAGAAGGGTTTCCTGTTATTTCATCTAACCTTGATACCAACAATCACGTTAATAATGGGCAGTATGTACAGATGGCGCAAGCATACCTTCCTCCCGATTTTCCAGTAAAACAAATGCGTGCAGAATATCGTTCCTCTGCCTATTTAGGAGATCTCATCATTCCTAAAGTTGCCCTTTACAACCATACATACCTCGTTACTCTGTGCCATCCAGATGATACGATTTATGCCATTGTAGAATTTACAAGAAAGGACTCATAAATGATTCGATTAGGTGAAACACAAGATTTAATAGTAAATGAGCATTCCAATAGTGGGGTGTACCTCATTTCATCAGGAGAAACAGAGAAAAATACGCGTCCCTCCTGGCAGCCGGAAAAGGAAGAAAAAGTACTTCTTCCAAACAATCAGGTGCCTGAAGGCACCAAAATTGGCGATGTTCTTACCGTCTTTATCTATAAAGATTCTGAAGATCGTATTATTGCAACTCTTCTTCATCCAACCCTTAAGCTCCATGAGGTTGCCATTCTTAAAGTAGTAGAAGTCGGAGCAATTGGAGCCTTTTTAGACTGGGGCCTTGCGAAAGATTTGTTCCTGCCTTTTAAGGAGCAGACAAAGAAAGTACAAGCCGGTGAAGAGGTTCTGGTTACCCTTTACATTGACAAAAGCGAACGTCTTTGTGCCACTATGAATGTTTATAAAGCACTTCGTTGTGACGCTCCTTATCAGACAGATGATCATGTCAGCGGAAGGGTATACGAACCCAGTGGGAATTTTGGCGTCTTTGTTGCAGTAGACGACCAGTACTCTGCTATTATCCCTAAGAAAGAAGTTTTCCGTGAATATTTTGTAGGCGAAATCATTGAAGCTCGTGTTACGGATGTTCGCGAGGATGGAAAGCTTAACTTAAGTGTAAGAGAAAAAGTGCATATTCAGTTAAACAGCGATTCTGAAATGATTTATGAAATGCTCCTGGATCATGATGGTTTCCTTCCTTATAACGATAAATCTTCTCCGGAAGACATCAAAGAAGAATTTTCCTTAAGTAAAAATGCTTTTAAACGTGGAATTGGTCACCTTATGAAAGAAAAGAAAATAACCATCGAAGAGGATGGCATTCATCAAAAATCCATAGGTTAACGAGTCTGCTTTGCAGACTCTCGCGCCAAAGCATGTTCCTTAGCGTAGCGTGCGCACCCACAACGGAGCATTATTATGTAATAGGAGACTTTCCTATTACATAATAAAAAGGGTATACCCAGTACGCAGATGCTTTCTCCCTACGAACCCGGTATACCCTTTTATTGTGGAAAATTTTTATTTTTGTTTATCTAACAATTCCAGCGTAGCCAGCAGCACATCCGTATCCAATGGCTTCGGAATTAAATATTTTAATCCAATATTTCTGACTTCTTCCATTGTTTCAGCATCACATAACGAGCTTAGCATTAAGATTTTTGCTTTTACATCATACTTTAAGAGAATCTCTGCAGTCTCTAATCCATCAATTCCCGGCATAATAATATCTAAAATTACAAATTCCGGTTTCAGTTCTTTATATTTTTCAATTCCTTCTTCCCCACTTTTTGCATGTCCAACTACGTGATATCCATGTTCTTCTACCACCTCACGAATCTGCTGTGCCGCAAAAGGCGAATCATCAATCACTAATATTCTTTTTTCCATCTCAAGAAAGCCTCCTTTAAATCATTCTTTTATATCAAAGTAAACACTTATATCGATTTTACCATAAGAGCAATGATAGGACAGTTGTATCCTCTGTTCACATTCTTCACTCTCATTTTTTTCCTTTATTCTCATTGGCACAGACAGTTTTGATCGTTTTTTCATCGTATTATTAATCTCAGACAATATTCTTCCACATATAATATTTAAGTATTCTGTGACATATAATTTTTTTTCTTCTTCTGTCATTTGCCTCTTTTTATATATTGTTTTTGCTATTTTTTCATATAAGCCAGTTTCTATCTGGAACTGTATAGAAGAAGTAAAGGCACCTTCTGTACAAATCAAAAAACAATATTCCTGTTTCGATGTTTCCTCTATCCATGGTAACGGAATCATCTCTATAGAAATCATTTTTTTCGTTAGTTCTACAAAAATCTGGCGAAAAATTTTTTCAATATCAATATCTTCTTTTTCTATCTTGTCCACCCCCTATTTGGGACAATGTAAACACCTTCTCATTGTTATCAAAAAAACCGCATTTTTGCATTTGTCTCTTTGTCTGTTTTTTTCTTTTGTTTTGGTTCTGATTTTAACACACTGCTAAACTGATTTTTCATATCCGCTTTACAACTGTCACAATATCTTCCACTCAAAATCATTTTTCCGCATCGTTCGCATTCTACTCCCATTGCAGAGCCTTCCGCAAATTCAAGCCGTTCTTCTTTTACCCATCTTTTAATCAATGAAATTGGAACTTCTTTTTCTTCCGATACCTGCTGTATTCCAACACCGGGATGTTCATATATATATTGTTTTACCGCTGGAAATTTATCATCAATCTCCTTCATACATGCCGGACACAAAGGCAGTCCGGAAACAAAATTAAACAAACTTCCACATTTTTTACAACTTCTTACTTCCATTTCTTATCCTCCTTACATACTTGTTCCAATACTGACACATAAAAAATAAACTTCTGTGATTTGTGTATTTAACAAGACTTTTGTGCAAGCCTCTATTGTAGCCCCTGTTGTATATATATCGTCAATTAATGCAACCTTTCTAAATCCATTCAGTACCTCTTCGTTTTCTAAAAAAGCTGCTTTTAAATTTTTCTTTCTCTCTCTATCGTTTAATTCTTTTTGTGGCTTTGTATTTTTCACTCGGGTGATTCCATCTGTAAGAACCGGAATATTCATTTCTTCCCCCATACTCTTTGCTAATAGAAAGGCTTGATTATATCCCCGCTTTCTTTTCTTAGCCTTATGTATCGGAACCGGAAGAAATGCCTCTATGGAATTCATACGTATCCAGTCTCCATATAATCGTACCATTTCATGTGCATAAAAGGAAGCATATTCTTGCTTATCATGAAATTTAAATCGTGAAATGGACGCTGCCACCTCTTTTTCATACTTCCATACTGCTTTTCCGCTATGATATGAAAATATCTTATGTTCACAATCATAGCAGTATTCCGATTCTGCCTGAAAAATAGGTTTACTGCATTTTCTACATCTTGGTTCATACAAATAGGGAAGTTTTTCCTTACATGCTTCACAGGATCTTCCTGTTTTTGCAACGATTTTTTCACAAAAAGGGCAGCGTGGAGGAAATATTATATCTCTAATCAAATAATTTTGCTGGGTAGACACCCTTTTCCACTAAATTTTTAAAGGATTCTTGTACATATTCTTTGTCTTCTTTATAGGTTACCCCAAACCACTTGTCTGCAGTATCCAAAACGTGTACGGTTGCCTCTCCTTCTTTTATTAGTTTGTCCACAATAGTAGGAAGCAAATATTCTGCCTTCATGTCATCCGGGCTTATTCCATCCAGGAATGAAGTAAATCTTTTTTCTAATTCTTCCATAATATCCGGTGTAAATCCCCACATATTCATAGACACCGGTTGTTCAAAGGGAATCTCTTTTTGCTCTGTCTTTGCTGCCATTCCAGATTTTCTAATATCGTAAGTTTCTTCTACGTCTACTAAAACTCCATTTTCAACTTTGCACACTCCCCGGGTTACCGTTCCATTTTCACTTAGCGTATTTCCCAGATGAAAACCTGCCATACAGAAATTATACTTTGTCTCACACTCTTTCGGTTCACATAAAAAAGAATGAATCTTCTTAAATCCTTCTTTTCCATAATAATCATCGGCATTAATTACCACAAATGGAGTATTCACTTTTCCCCTGCAACTTAATATGGCATGTCCGGTTCCCCAAGGTTTGGTTCTTTCTTTTGGTTTTACATAACCTGCCGGCAAGTCTTCCATATTCTGGAATACATATTCCACCTCAATACGTTTTTCCAAGCGCTCTCCTATTACTTCTTTGAATTCTTTTTCAATATCTTTTCGAATAATAAATATAACCTTATTAAATCCGGCTTCTATTCCATCAAAAACAGAATAATCCAACAAAATTTCTCCACTTGGTCCAACCGGCTCGATTTGTTTTATTCCGCCAAAACGGCTTCCCATTCCTGCAGCCATAATAACAAGTGTTGTTTTTTTCATCTTACAATTTCTCCTCATCCCATAATTATGATTTTATTATAACTCATTTTTTTATTTTTTGCACGAATTATTTCCGTAACTCCCCAGCTTTACCCTTCCTACATTTCACCAATTCGCAGATCCAAACTAGAATATCTCTTTTGTTCACTGGCATTTTCAATCATGCGTCTTACCATTTCATCACTTCCAACAATCGTTACACATTTTTTTGCCCTTGTTACTGCTGTATATAGCAGGTTACGGTTAAATAACATACGGGGACCTGTAAGAATTGGAAGAATAATGGCAGGGTATTCACTTCCCTGTGATTTATGTATGGTTATTGCATAAGCAAGTTCTAATTCTTCCATATCGGCAAAACGGTACTCCACCTTTTTTCCTTCTTCAAATTCTACCGTTATTCTCTCTGCAAAATAATTAATTTCTCGAATAATTCCGCAATCTCCATTGAAGACGCCACTTCCTTTTTCCAAAGAAAATCCTTTGTCATTGGTGATTTCCCACTCAATTTGGTAATTATTCTTTATTTGCATGATTTTGTCACCTTCTCTAAAAATCCCCTGTGAAAATTCTTTCTCCCGTTTTGTGGTATCCGGTGGGTTCAGGTATTGCTGTAAGATCTGGTTTAGCCGTTCTACCCCTAGTTCTCCTTTGCGCATTGGAGTTAGAACCTGTATATCATGAATGTCTGCATTTACATACTTTGGAATTTTATCTTTAAGCAATTGTATCACAACGCTGATAATATGATTGGTATCCTGTCTTTTCAGCATAAAGAAATCTTTGCTCTGGTTGTCTAGGTGAATCTGCTGCCCCTCATGAATTTTATGGGCATTCACGATAATATCGCTTTCTGCTGCCTGGCGAAAAATCTTGGAAAGTTTAACCACATTAAATGTATGGGATCGAATCACATCCTTTAGTACATTTCCCGGTCCCACAGAGGGTAGCTGGTTTACGTCTCCCACTAAAATCAAACGGGTACCTACCATTATAGACTTTAAAAGCGCATAAAATAAATGAATATCCACCATTGACATTTCATCAATAATAACCACATCCGTTTCCAATGGGTTCGTTTCATTTCTTTCGAAGTGCATACTTTCTAAATTTTCATTTCCGGCACTCTTAAGTTCCAAAAGCCGGTGTATGGTCTGTGCTTCGTAGCCGGTCGTTTCTTTCATTCTCTTTGCTGCTCTTCCCGTTGGTGCTGCTAAAAGAATCTCCATTCCTTCCGATTCAAAAAAGCCAATAATCGTATTTATGGTCGTTGTTTTTCCCGTACCGGGACCTCCGGTTATAACCAGAACGCCATTTTTGGCTGCCTCTGCAACGGCTTGTTTTTGTAAGGTATCCAATTCCAGGTTCGATGCGGTTTCCAAAGTCTGTATTTTTTTTTCTAAAATTTCCTGATTTATAGTATATTGTGTATTTAAGTCCAAAAGCATTCTGGCACAATTCATTTCCATATAATAAAAAGCAGAGGCATAAATACACTTTTTTCCCTCTTCTTCTTTTATTACAATCCGTTTATCTAAAGACATATCCGTCAAATGTTTTTCAATTTTACTTTTATCCACCAATAGTAATTGTGCGGTTTCCTCTAATAATTCCTCTTTAGGAAGATAAATATGTCCCATTCCATTTGCCCGCTGAAGAGCATATAAAATACCCGCCTTAATTCTAAAATCCGAATCCGTAAGAATGCCTGCTTTATTTGCAATTTCATCAGCAAGTTTAAATCCAACGCCCTGAATGTCCTCAGCAAGTTTATAGGGATTTTGCTGTAATATTTCGTACATCTTCGGCCCATAATTTTGGTATATTTTCACTGATAAATTGTTTGAAATTCCATATTGCTGTAAAAACATCATGGCATTTCGCAATTCTTTTTTTTCTTCAAATTGTTCTGCTATTTCTCTTGCTATTCTTTCACTAATTCCCTTTACAGCAACCAGACATTCCGGTTCTTCTTCTATGATACGGAAGGTATCCTTTTTAAACTTTTTAACAATTCGTCCTGCAAGCTTAGGTCCAACACCCTTAATGGCTCCGGAACCTAAATACCGTTCCATTGACAAATCATCCGAAGGCTCCTTTATTTCATAGCTTTCTACCTGAATCTGTTCTCCGTAAACAGGATGCTCCGTCATTTTTCCCATTACTTCCATACATTCCCCTTCACTAATAAAGGGAAAGGTTCCTACACAAGTAATGTCCAGATCCTCATTGGTCAGTTCAAAAACCGTATATCCATTTTCCTGATTCCTATAAACAATTCTTTCTACATACCCTTTCACTGCTTCTGACACACGCTTTCTCCCTCAGTATATAATAAAAATCAATGGGACTGCAATTCACAGCCCCATTGTCCCTACCTATTATTTTTCATGGATTCATATAGCATCTGTGCAATTCCAAGGCTTCCGGAGTCCGTGATATTTTTTGCATATTCTTCTCCTAACATATCACCAAAACACTGCATATATTCTCCATCATCATCACTACTATGTACGGTTTTCTTCATTTCCTTAAATACCTGTTCTGTAAAATAGGTTTCAAAGCTCTTGCATGCCTCCAGGAGTTCCTGATCGGTAGCTTTTCCCTTCTCCATATTAGATAAGGACTGCTCCAGTGAATTTGTTTTGTCTGAAGTATGAACGGTACCTGAAGTATAATTATTATATAAGGACGTTCCATCCAGTGAAATACTCATATTCCATCATCATCCTCTCAGATTATTTGCTTGCTGCAACATAGTATCCGAAGCTGTAATGATCTTTGAATTCATTTCATAAGCTCTCTGTGCAACAATTAAATTGACCATTTCATCCACTGCCTGAACATTGGAAGCTTCCAAATATTTTTGTTTCATCTCGCTCTTGGTAAGTGCCGTATCCCCTGATTCCCAACGGGGCGCACCGGAAGCAGGAGACTCCTTCAACATAGAATTGCTTCCCTTTTCAAGACCTGCCGGATTATTAAATTGTACCAGTCCGATTTGAATTCCCATAGGCTTAATATCCCCATTTTCGTCCGGATAAGAAAAGTTTCCTCTTTCATCTACCGTAATTCGGCTGGGAGTAAATCCGGCATCCAGCGTAATCGGAGCTCCACTGGTATCCAAAACCGGGTTACCCCTGCTATCACATAAGGTGTTTCCACCAACACCCACCGACATTTTAAAAGCTCCGCTTCTCGTATAGGAAGTAGTACCATCTGGCATCTGCAATGCAAAAAAACCATCTCCACCAATGGCAAAATCCCATTGATTCCCCGTCTCTGTATAGGCTCCTTGTGTAAACTGAGAAGTAACGGCTGAATTCATGGTACCAAGACCAACCTGAATTCCTACCGGTTTTTCTGCACCTGTACTGTCCGTTGATTTTTTTTGAATGGTTTGATAAAGCAGGGATTTGAATTCTGCCTTTTCTGATTTATATCCCGTTGTATTAATATTTGCCAGGTTGTTTGCAATGGTATCTACATTTGTCTGCTGAGTTACCATTCCGGATGCACCGGTCCATAAAGAACGCATCATACTATACACCTCTTTCTCTTAGTTAAAGCTCGATGTTATCCCACACGGCCAATGGAATTCACCGATTTATCTAACATCGTATCCACGGTTGAAATTACTTTCTGATTTGCCTCGTAAGCTCTGGTAATGGAAATCATTTCAACCATTTCATTTACCGGATTCACATTGGACTGTTCCGTAAAACCTTGAACAATTCCACCCTCCGCATCTTTTATCGCTCCACCATCTACAAGTTTATAGGAAGTGTCTCCTATCTTTTTCAAGTAGTCATAATTCTCAAAATCAGTCAGCTTAATGGTGTTTACTCGCGTTCCATCTGCATAAACTCCACCGTCTTGGGAAATTGCAATACTGGCTGCCTCTGTAGGTACTAAAACGTCCCCGCTCTCTCCCTGTAGATGGTTTCCATCCACATCTACAATATAGCCTTCTCTTGTCATCTTAAAGCTTCCATTTCTGGTATAGCGGGTGGTATCATTTCCACCGGAATCCGTAGCACGAACCTGAAAAAACCCTTTTCCTTCAATGGCTAAGTCGTAGGTATTCCCTGTCTGTCTAAGAGAACCTTGTCCATAATCGGTATATACCTCACCTAATTTAACTCCAAGACTCATTTGCCCTATTGGTTTGGTCATGTAACCTTCCGACCCATCCCGAATCTTTAAGGTTAGCATTTCTTCAAATGCCTGGTTTGTTACACTTTCCTCCTTGTAACCAACGGTAGATGCGTTGGCCACATTATTTGCAATAATGTCCAAGCGTTTCTGCTCACTTTCCATCCCTGTATAAGCAGTGTATAAGCCTCTTACCATATATATCCTCCTGCCGGTTTATCCGCTTTTTGTCACATACTCTTCTTGTCACTGAGAAATTCTACAAACTTTCCGGTTCCAATGGCAACGCAAAGCATAGGATCTGCTGCGGTCATTGTGGTTATTCCGGTCTTGCTTTCAATCAATTCTTCTAAACCACGGAGTAAACTTCCACCACCTGTCAATACAATGCCCCGGTCTGCAATATCTGCAGCCAGTTCCGGCGGTGTTTTCTCTAAAACGCTGTGTACCGCTTCTACAATCTGGGACGTTGTTTCTTTTAACGCCTCTTCTGTCTCTTCGGAAGTAACCTCAATTGTCTTTGGAAGCCCCGTAACTAAATTACGTCCTCTCACATCCATGGTTTCACTTTCCGGTCGTCTGAATGCACTGCCAATCTTAATTTTAATATCCTCTGCCGTTCTTTCACCAATAAGAAGATTATGTTTTTTACGCATATATCTTACAATGGCTTCATCAAAATCATCACCGGCAATTTTAATGGACGTGCTTACTACCGTGCCACCAAGAGAAATAACTGCAATATCGGAGGTTCCCCCACCAATGTCCACAATCATGTTTCCACAAGGTCTGGCAATGTCAATTCCTGCACCAATAGCGGCAGCAATGGGTTCTTCTATAATCATAACTTCTCTGGCACCTGCCTGATATGTTGCATCCTCTACGGCTTTTTTTTCAACTTCCGTTACTCCACTTGGAACACAGACACTGATTCTTGGTTTTCTAAGTCTTTGTTTTCCAACTGCTTTTTGAATAAAATGCTTCAGCATCTTCTCTGTAACCGTATAGTCCGAAATAACGCCTTGTCTTAACGGGCGAACCGCAATAATATTACCTGGCGTTCTTCCAAGCATAAGTCTTGCTTCTTCTCCAATTGCTTTTATCTTGTTGGTGTCCCTATCAAATGCAACCACCGAAGGTTCTTTTAATACAACACCCTTTCCCTTTATATAAACAAGTACACTTGCTGTTCCCAAATCAATTCCAATATCACTACCAATCATTTATATCTCCTTTCTTCTGAATAGGATTCATTCAGTTTCCACATCTTGTATCTCTCTATTTATCTAATTTTTTCCAATCATTCGGTAAATAAACATACTCAGTTGTATTATATACGTATTTGCAGTTTTTTTCAAAGGAAATTTTTATTTTATACAGAATGAACAATAGATCCTGCTTTTATACACCAGTTGTCATGTGAACCTGCTGGATTTATAACTATATTTTACATATCGACAAAATCTTATTTATATCTTATACTTGTACTACCGACCCTAATTTGGAAAGGATCTTATGTTCATGAAAAAAAACGAAATGACAAAAAGAGTTTACCAGGTAAGCAAACTCTTATCACTTAATCTTATACATTATAGTACTTTATTCTTTCTTTTTATCCTTTATTTATATGAATCTTTTCTTTTTCGAACGGTGGAAGCCTCCTATGCCATTTTTCTGATTTTTGTGCTTCCCTTTTTTGTGAACTATCTGCAAAAGACACCCAAATTCGAAGATTCCGTTGTTCTTCCCTTATTTTCTAAAAAATATAAATTTACCGGGAAGAAATATCTTACCATGAATATCAGTTTTTTATTTGAGTCACTGGTGCTTTTTATGCTGCAGATTGGTAATTTCATAGTTCCCTATGAACGTTTCTTTTTTCAGTATATTCCCTTATTTCTTATATTGGGACGATTTCTTGCTCAATTGGTTTTGACTTATCTTCTTAAGCTTTACCTTCACCATAAAATTATAAACAATTTAATTTAACCCCTCGAATAAAGCAGTCATCACTTCTTTTACCGTTTCTATTTTTTCTGCCTTATACCCATACTGTCCGCTAAACAGCAGTCCATTTTGGACATCTCCTTTTGCAGCAGCAATCAAGGCGTCTGTAATACAGTATGGAATTTCCTCCGGTTTACATTTTTCCAGACAGCCATGACAAGGGGAATGTGGCACCTTTCCCTCTTTTTCCACCTTTTCTATCAATTGATTTTTTATAGCCCGTCCCGGCATTCCTACCGGACTATTTACAATCACAATGTCCTCTTCCTTTGCATGAAGCAGGCATTCTTTGTATTTTCTATCTGCATCACATTCTTCCGTGGTAATAAATCTGGTCGCTACCTGTACTCCATCTCCTCCAAGGGAAAAGACATGCTTCACCTGCTCTGCATTTTCGATTCCTCCTGCCACCACTACCGGAATCCTCTTATTGTATTGACCGGCATATTCTTTTACCGTTTTTAAAATAGCAAGAATTTCTCTGTCATAGGCTTCTTCTGTAAACGAATCCAATTGTTCTTTTCGAAACCCAAGATGCCCCCCTGCCTTCGGTCCTTCTATAACAATCAAATCCGCCGTTTTATTATATTTTTTATCCCAATATTTTAAGATTACCCTTGCCGCTTTATCCGTGGAGACTATGGGGGCAATTTTTGTATTGGAATTTTTTGTATATTCAGGAAGTTCCGCCGGAATACCCGCCCCCGAAATAATCAAATCGGCTCCCGCTTCCACCGCTGCCTTTACATATTCCTCATAATGCTTTAGGGCTACCATAATATTGTAGCCGATGATTCCATGAGGCGCAATTTTTCTCGCCTTATCATATTCGCTTTTTATAGCTCTTATGTTTGCCTTCATGGGATTTTTATCAAAATCCGGTTCTCGGTATCCTATTTGTGCAGAAGACAAAATGCCAATTCCACCTTCTTTTGCAACCGCTCCCGCCAAACCGGATAAGCTGATGCCCACTCCCATTCCACCTTGTATCAATGGAAGTTTTGCTATTTTTTCTCCTATTACAAGAGGTTTTTTCTCCATTTAAGTAACCATGCCTTCCCCTATTTTTACATATCTCGAAACCTTTGGTATCGTTTTTCTAACAGTTCCTCTTCCGTTAATTCAAGATGGGACCGGAAAAACAAGTGTAAGTGTTCTTCTATCTTTTCGCATACCAAGGAAATATTTTCTATGGTTAAATGTTCCGGTTCTTCTATTATTTCTTCAATAATATTTCCTTTTTTTAAATGCTTTGCCGTAAGTTTCATAACATCGGCTGCTTCTTTTCCTCGTTTACTATCCTTCCACAAAATGGTTGCATATCCTTCCGGTGAAAGAATGGAGTAAATGGAATTTTCCAGCATCCACACTTCATCTGCAACTGCAATTGCAAGGGCTCCACCACTTCCCCCTTCCCCAATTACAATAGAAACCACCGGCACTTTTAACCCGGACATTTCATAAATATTTCTTGCAATGGCTTCTCCCTGTCCACGTTCCTCTGCCTCTAATCCACAAAAAGCTCCCGGTGTATCTACAAAACAAATAATAGGACGGTGAAATTTTTCAGCCTGTTTCATAAGACGCAGGGATTTACGATACCCCTCCGGTGAGGGCATACCAAAATTACGTTCTATATTTTCTTTGGTAGTATTACCCTTTTCCTGTGCAATAATGGTCACCGGAATGCCATGAAATTTACCTACTCCACCAATCATTGCATGGTCATCTTTAAAACAACGGTCTCCATGAAATTCTATAAAATCTGTAAATAATTCTTTTATATAATCACTGCCTACCGGTCGATCTTTCCTTCGGGATATTTGCACCCGCTCCCAGTCCCCTTTTATAGAATCTTTTTGCTCCTGTTTCTCCTGCTTTTCTTGTTTTTTTATATTTTCCGGAATTTCTTCAAATTCATTTTTCTGTTGGTGGAGATCCAAAATTTGAAATAGCGTTTCTTTCAGTTCCTTTCGCTCTACGATTCCATCAATAAAACCATGTTCCAGCAAAAATTCTGCTCTTTGGAATCCTTTTGGAAGTTTCTGTCCAATGGTCTGTTCAATTACACGAGGTCCTGCAAATCCAATCAAAGCCTTTGGTTCTGCCAGAATAATATCTCCCAGCATTGCAAAACTTGCCGTTACCCCACCTGTGGTAGGATCCGTTAAAACAGAAATGTAGAGTTGTCCTGCATCGTTATGGCGTTTCAATGCCGCAGAAGTCTTAGCCATCTGCATTAACGAGGTGATTCCCTCCTGCATTCTTGCTCCACCAGAACAGGTAAATAAAATCACTCCAAGTTTTTCTTTTGTGGCACGTTCAATGGCTCTTGTAATCTTTTCACCTACCACCTCGCCCATGCTCGCCATCATAAAGCGTCCATCCATAACTCCAATCACGGTTTTTATTCCATGGATTTTGCCCACACCGGTAATGACCGCCTCATCCAGTTTTGTTTTTTCCTTGAGTTTTTTTATTTTTTCCTCATATCCTTTATAGTGCAGCGGATTTCCGGAATCAAGTCCTTTATCCCATTCTTCAAAGGTTCCTTCATCCACTGTTATTTCTATTCTTCGAAAAGCATGCATACGAAAATAGCTATGGCATTTAGGGCAGGTATCGTATTCATTTTTAACATCTTCGCTAAAAATAGCAGCTTTGCAGGAATTACATTTTTTCAAAAGTCCCTCGGGTGCTTCCGGTTTAACAATTTCTGCACTGCGGTACTCCTGAAACGTTTTTATAGGAATATATTTTGTTTTTTTAAACACCTGTTTTAAATTCACTTTTTCTCACTCCTACATTTTTTCAATGAATGCAATGTCAATGTTCCCGGATTGATAATCCGGATGGTTAATAATTTCATATTGAAAATCAATGTTTGTCTCAATTCCCTGAATTACAACTTCCCCAAGAGCACTTCTCATTTTTGCAATGGCTTCCTCTCTGTTTTTCGCATATACAATCAGCTTTGCCACCATAGAGTCGTAGTAAGGAGGCACCGTATAGCCACTATAAATTGCAGAGTCAATACGTACTCCTTTTCCTCCGGGAAGGTAAAGATCCGTAATGCGTCCCGGAGAAGGACGAAAATTTTTTGATGGATTTTCCGCATTAATCCTGCATTCAATAGCATGTCCCGTAATTTTCACATCTTCCTGTTTATAAGAAAGGGGCATTCCTGAAGCAATCCGAATCTGTTCTTTTACAATATCAATTCCGGTTACCCATTCCGTTACCGGATGTTCTACCTGAATTCGTGTATTCATTTCCATAAAGTAAAAATTATTGTTCTTTTCAAGAAGAAATTCAACGGTGCCTGCATTGACATAATTTGCTGCTTTTGCCGCTTTAATCGCTGCCTCTCCCATTTTTTTACGCATTTCCTCAGACAGAGCAATGGAAGGCGCTTCTTCTATCATTTTTTGGTGATTCCTTTGAATCGAGCAGTCCCTTTCCCCAAGATGAATCACATGCCCTTGGTGGTCTGCTAAAATTTGTATCTCAATATGGCGGGGATTGTGTACAAAATGTTCTATGTACATGGTATCGTCGTCAAAAGCCATCTTGGCTTCTTTTTGTGCCAATCGAAAACTGGTTTCAAATTCTTCCGGCGTGTTTGCCACACGCATTCCTTTTCCGCCTCCGCCAAGTGCCGCCTTTATAATCACCGGGTACTCAATTTTCTCTGCTTCTTTTTTCCCGGTTTCTGCATTGTATATTCCTTCTTTGCTTCCTGGGATTACAGGAACTCCTGCTTCTATCATGGTATTTCTAGCTTGTGACTTATGACCCATTTTTCGAATTACTTCCGAACCCGGTCCAATAAATGTAATGTTACATTGTTCACATCGCTGTGCGAATTTACTGTTTTCCGATAAAAAGCCAAATCCCGGATGAATGGCATCGGCTCCGGATACGAAAGTCGCACTCAAAATACGGTCCATACACAAATAGCTTTCGCCGGAAGGTGCCGGCCCAATGCAAATAGCCTCATCAGCAAGTTGTGTATGAAGTGCCTCTTTGTCCGCCTGAGAATAAACCGCTACTGTTTCTATGCCCAGTTCTCTGCAGGCACGTATAATACGTACCGCAATTTCTCCCCGGTTTGCTATCAATACTTTTTTTATCATGATACCTCCCGATTTATCCAATCATAAATGTTAACTCTGCACAAACTACCACTTTTCCATCTACCGTTGCTACTGCTTCCCCTATTCCTACCGGACCCTTACGTTTTATAATCTTTGTTTCCAGTCTTAACTTATCACCCGGAACTACCTTTCCTTTAAAACGGCACTTATTAATCCCTCCAAACAGAGCTATCTTTCCTTTGTTTTCAGGTAAGCTTAAGATTGCAACTGCTCCCGCCTGTGCCAGGGCTTCTACCATAAGTACCCCCGGCATTACCGGCTCTTGTGGAAAATGTCCTTTAAAGAAATCTTCCCTAAAAGTTACACATTTATAACCCACTGCATATTCTCCCGGTACAAAATCCTCTATGGAATCCAACAATAAAAAAGGATGCCTATGAGGTATAATTTCCTCGATCTGTTTGATATTTAACGAATTCATATTCTTATACCACTCCTTATTTCGTTATTGAACCCGGAACAATGGTTGTCCATATTCCACGACTTCCCCATTTTCCACATAAATTTCAGCAAGAATTCCGTCCAATTCACAATCAATATCGTTCATTAATTTCATGGCTTCTATAATTCCTATGGTCTGTCCTTTTTTCACTTCATCTCCCACGGCAGCAAAAGCCTTGGCATCCTCAGCAGGTGCTGTATAAAAAGTTCCCACCAGTGGAGATTTTATAATCTTTCCCACCGATTCCTCTTTTTTTTCTTCCTCTTCTTCCGTCTTACTTAGAGAGATTGCCGGAGCCACTGGGGATTTTATTCCATTTGACTGCATGGATATTTTTACACCATCCTCTTCATATTCAAATTCGGTTAAGGAAGAGTTGGATACTGTTTTGATTAATTTTTCCAATTGTTCAATTTCCATAAGTTACCTCTTTCTACTTCTCATATTTTTTTATAAGGATGGCTGCATTATGTCCTCCAAATCCAAGGGAGTTGCTAAGTGCATACCTTATCTGCTCATGCCTTCCACTTCCCAGTACATAATCCAAATCACACTCTGCATCCGTTTCTTTTGTTCCAACGGTAGGATGAATATAGCCGTTTTCAATGGATTTCACACAGGTAATAAACTCCACGCCCCCTGCTGCACCCAGTAAATGTCCAATCATGGACTTGGTAGAACTGATTTTCACCTTTTTTGCCGCCTCACCCAATGCCGCTTTTATTGCCCGTGTTTCATATAAATCATTATGGTGGGTACTGGTTCCGTGGGCATTGATGTAATCTACCTGATCCGGCGTAATTTTTCCTTCCTTCATGGCATATTCCATTGCTTTTGCCGCTCCGCTTCCATCCTCCGCCGGTGATGTTATGTGGTAGGCATCACCGGTAGAACCGTATCCCACGACTTCTGCATAGATAGAAGCGTTTCTATCTTTTGCATGTTCAAGCTCTTCTAAAATAACAATTCCGGCACCTTCTCCAATTACAAATCCGCTTCTATCCTTATCAAAGGGAATGGAAGCTCTTGTTACATCATCACTTACTGATAATGCCGTTAATCCTGTAAAACCGGCAATTCCGGTAGGACAGATGCAGCTTTCT
The DNA here is from genome assembly GCA_036658435.1 of Acetivibrio sp. Classification (GTDB taxonomy): domain Bacteria; phylum Bacillota; class Clostridia; order Lachnospirales; family Lachnospiraceae; genus DIGJ01. The sequence continues at coordinate 2,129 of JAVXEO010000041.1, read as the reverse complement.
GCACCTCCTGCAGCCATGATCTCCGCATCCCCATATTGAATGGCACGGTACGCATCGCCGATGGAGTTGGTTCCGGATGCACAGGCTGTGACTACATTGGTGCACTTTCCTCGAAATCCCAACTGAATGGATACATTTCCTGCTGCCATGTTGGATATCATAAGTGGCACCATCAGCGGATTTACTCTGGAAGGTCCCTTATGGATAATCTTTTCATAATTTTTCTCTATCACTTCAAGACTTCCAATTCCCGAACCCACAATTACGCCTGCTCGAAAAGGATCCTCTTTTTCTAAATCAATACCGGAATCTTGAAAGGCTTCCCTTGCTGCCGCAACTGCATACTGTGAAAAAAGCTCCATTCTCCTGGCTGCTTTAAAGTCCATATGATCTTTTGCATCAAAATCTTTAACCTCCGCTGCAATTTTAACTTTATATTCAGAAGTATCAAATCTGGTGATGGGAGCAATTCCAATTTTTTCTTCTAAAATACCCTTCCAGAATTTTTCCACACTATTTCCAATGGGGGTAATCGCTCCTAATCCGGTTACTACGACTCTTCTTTTTTCCATTTTCTTTTCTCCTTGCCCTTTTAATCAGATTGCCATGCCGCCATCCACCGAAAGAACCTGGCCTGTAATGTATCCCGCTTCCTCTGATGCCAAAAAAGCCACTGCATTGGCAATGTCCTGGGTGCTTCCAAAATATCCAAGAGGAATTTGTGTTTTTACGTCTTCTTTGATTTTATCCGAAAGATTATCTGTCATCTCGGTTCGAATAAAACCGGGAGCAATGGCATTTACTGTAATTTTTCTGGACGCCAGTTCTCTTGCTGCTGTTTTGGTAAGTCCTATTACACCGGCCTTGGATGCCGCATAATTAGCCTGTCCGCTGTTTCCAAGAATTCCTATTACCGATGCTATATTGATAATTCTTCCACTTTTTTGTTTTAGCATTTGTCTGGAACTAAAGCGGATACAGTTAAAAGTTCCCTTTAAATTTACGTTTAAAACCTGGTCAAAATCTTCTTCTGACATTTTCATAAGAAGATTATCTTTTGTAATTCCGGCATTATTAACTAAAATATCCAGACTTCCCAATTCCTTAATTACCTCTTTTATAAAAATTTCACATTCTCCAAAATTTCCAATATTGCATTTTTTAATGACGGCTTTTTGTCCTTTGGTTTCTATTTGTTTTTGTACCTCTTCTGCTTTTTCTTTGGATCCATTATAATTAATTACTACGGTCGCACCAAGACTCGCCATTTTAAGGGCTATTTCTCTTCCAATTCCTCTGGATGCCCCCGTTATCACTGCCACTTTTCCATCTAGCATAGAAGTTTTCCTACCTTTCCTGATTCCAGTTCTTCCATCGTTCCAACAGAATATACTTCCACCTCCCGGTTGATTTTCTTTATAAATCCGCTCAGTGTTTTGCCGGGTCCGATTTCTATAAAGGTATCCACTCCATGAGCAATCATTCTCTCAACGCTTTGCTGCCACCTGACCGGTGATGCTACCTGTGCTCCAAGAAGTGCTTTTGTTTCCCCAATATCCATTACATATTCCCCGGTTACATTCGTAACATAAGGTATTTTGAGTTCGTATACTTTTACATCTTCCATGGCTCTTTTTAGTTCATTTCCGGCTTCGGCAAGTAAGGGTGAATGAAAGGGTCCACTTACATTTAATAAAACGGCTCTTTTTGCTCCTGCTTCCATAAGCCTTGCATTGGCTATCTCAATTCTTTCTTTTAATCCCGTAATGACAATCTGCCCCGGACAATTATAATTTGCTATGGTAACGCCTTTTATTTCTTTTATAACTTTTTCAATGGTCTCCCCTGAGAGTCCTAATATCGCAGCCATTCCTCCCTGCCCTGCCGGTACCGCTTCCTGCATGAGAATTCCACGTTTCCTGGTTATCTTAATGACATCTTTTAAATCCATACCGCCGGCTGCATAAATCGCAGCATATTCGCCCAGACTAAGTCCGGCCGTTACCTCCGGTCTTAGTCCTTTTTCCATTAGCACATTGGTAATTGCAAGGCAGGTAGTTACCAATGCTGCCTGTGTATATTCCGTAATGTTTAATTTATCATTTTCTTCAAAGCAAATCCCTTTGATA
>JAVXEO010000040.1:0-23041 GCA_036658435.1 Acetivibrio sp. | reverse complement strand
GACTCTCGCGCCAAAGCATATTCCTTAGCGCAGCGTGCGCACCCACAGCGGAGCGATTTTATGTAATAGGAGTACTTTCCTATTACAAAAAAAGACCCATCCTCTCATCCCACAAAGGGGATAAAAGAATTGGTCTTATTTTTTTTGTCTTATTGAATGCGGATAGTGGGACTTGAACCCACACAAGGTCGCCCTCGTCAGATTTTGAGTCTGATGCGTCTGCCATTCCGCCATATCCGCATATCGCTAACAATGTCAGCGAAAATTAGTTTATCATATTTTTTAAAAAAATGCAAGCAAAATTTTATATATTTCGTTATGAATTTAATATCTTATTCTATCTGACAGAGGATGCATCTAAATACGTACAAATAGCAAATGCCAATGATCCCGGACCAATATGGCAAGATATGCTTAGTGATAGGGGATCTACGTGGATATCAAATCCCGGAAATTCTTCTTCAATATTTTTTCTGTATTCTTCTGCCATCTCTGCGTTATTGGTATGTGCAATCTGCAAATGAATTTCTTTTTTTTCATAAGCCTTTGAAAAACGTGCTTTTATATCTTTTTTTATGGCCTCAATCATGGTCTTTTTTGCCTGCTTCATTCCTCGGCACTTGGAGTAAGCATCCAGTTTATCTCCTTGAATCTGCAATATTGGTTTTAAATTAAGTACCGTTCCCAGGGCAGCTGCCGTGGCTGTAATTCTTCCACCTTTTTTTAGGTAGTTTAAGTCATTCACTGTAATATAAATACTGGACTCAAATTTATCCCGCTCTAAAATTTCTTTTATCTCAAAAGCACTTTTCCCTTCTTGGGCAAGTTCCTTTGCATCGAACGCAGATTGTCTTTGTGTAACGGAAATTCTTTGATTGTTTACAACCGCTACCTTTTCACCATACTCAATTGCAAGTCCCATTGCAGTCTGGCAGGAACCACTTAATCCACTAGACATAGGAATGTGAACAATTTCATCGTAGTCCTTTAAAAGGCTATCCCATAAATCAAGAATCGTCCCCACAGATGGTTGCGAGGTTCCAATCTCTGCTCCTTGGGCTAGTTTTTCATAAAATTCTTCCTGTGTTAAATTAATGTCTTCAAAATATTCCATTCCGTCAATAAAAAATGGCATTGGTATTACGGAAATTTCCAGTTCTTTTGCCTGTTCTTGGGTAATTCCACTGTTACTATCCGTAACAATTGCAATTTTTTTCATATTACACCTCATTATTATATGTTTATTGGATTTGTCTTTATCGACTGGTGAAAGCTTGACAATGTTGTCATTATACCATAAAAAAGGCAAAATATCCAGCATAAGACCTATATTTAATAATTTTATAAGATTTGCTGCTGCGCATACCGGGAAGGTGGTTATAAATCCTAAAGACCGGTTATAGCGGAGAGGTTACTTTCTCTAATTTTTCACGATTTAAAATCGTTATTTTCCCTCTTGCTAATGCAATCATATTTTCTTCTGCAAAATATTTCAGCATTCTGGATACCACTTCTCTTGCGCTTCCCATATGCCTTGCAATTTGTTCATGGGTCATCTCAAACGTATTGGCGCCTTCCATAATCGACTGTTCCAATAGAAAATCTGCCAGTCTTTTATCAAAACTTTGAAATAAAACCTGTTCCATAATCCACATAACATCTGAAAAGCGAGACGCCAGAAGCTCATTTGTATACTCGGTGAGGGGAAGTGACTCTTTTAAAACCTGATTGTAATATTGTGTAGGAATTAAGTATACACCGGTTTCTTTCTCTGCTTCCACAAACACATCAAAATTTATATTTTTCATCATACAGGAAGCCGAAAAAATACATAAGTCTCTTTCAAACAAATGATATAACGTTATTTCTTTCCCCGTTTCCGATATGATATAAACCCGAACCTGTCCTTTTTTCAAGAGAAACAATCCGGAACAGTCGCTGCCTCCTGCGTGCATGGATTGTCCTTTTTGATAAATTTCTTCCTTGGTATGAAGCAGAAGGCAATCTTTTTGTTCTTTTGTAATCTTATTCCAAAATGGCAATGTTTCATTAAAATAGAGTTCTTTGTCTATTATAAAAACCTTCTTTCTTCTGTTTTACTAGTATGGTTCCCCATTTTATTTAGTATATCTTTGTAAAATCTTTCTTGCAAGTTCTTTTTGAAAAAAAGGGTTTTACTTTTCTTTCAAAATATCTTATTATGGTAGGTAGTACTTTATAAATTTTAATTACAATCCAGCTATAGGAAGGAAATTTAATTATGACAAATCCAATCGTAACCATTGAAATGGAAAATGGAGACCTGATTAAAGTGGAATTATTCCCGGAAGTTGCACCAAACACAGTAAATAACTTTATCTCTCTTGTGAAAAAAGGATATTATGACGGTCTTATTTTTCACCGTATTATTAAAGGCTTTATGATACAGGGTGGTTGTCCGGATGGAACCGGAATGGGAGATCCCGGCTATTCTATCAAGGGTGAGTTTTCCATGAACCATTTTGAAAATAATCTGCAGCACAGCGAGGGCGTTATCTCTATGGCGCGTTCCCAGATGCCAAACTCTGCAGGTTCCCAATTTTTTATTATGCACAAAAATTCTCCCCATCTGGATGGCTCTTATGCTGCCTTTGGTAAGGTTTGCGAAGGAATGGATATTGTAAATAAGATTGCTGAAATTGATGTGGATCATTCCGATCGTCCAATAACTCCACAGGTTATGAAAACCGTAACGGTTGATTTATTTGGAGAAGAGTATCCAGAACCTGAAAAATACTAAGCGATTCCTAAAAAAAGAAGACCACGAATAAAATGGTCTTCTTTTTTTTACATGGAATGTTAAAAATATTTACGGTTTCCCCATAGATTACTTTTTTTCAAATCAACGTATTCATTGTATGCTCTTTCCAAAATCTGTTTTTCATTGGAAAATTTCAGTAAATGAAATGCTTCATGAAACTTATAGTAACCGGAATCCATAAAAAACTCTTCGCGCTGTGGTTTACTATAATAACTATCGGCCATCATCAAGTACCAGTGAACATCCTTGATCACTGTATCTTGTGGCGTATTAAAATTGTATTGGCTCTTTCCAACATATTTAATGATCGAGGCAGATACCCCAGTCTCTTCTTTTACTTCTCGAAGGGCTGTTTCCTTGTATTCCTCACCGGCCTCTACCGTTCCTTTTGGTAAAACCCAGCCCTCATATTTGTTCTTATAGTTCTTATACAGTAGTAAAACCTTACCTCTGAATATAACCACACCGCCACAGCTCGTTGCTTCTATCATCGCAATTCCTCCTGGTCTTCACCGTCTTTTTGAATAAAGCAAAAAAACGGATTGGTGTGTTATGAAATACTAGATTTAGTATACACGTTTTCAAAACACATTTCAACATATAACTTTTTTATTATTATAAAAAGCAGCGTTTTGTTCTAATTTAAATAAGCATCCATCATTTTTTTTGCAATGGGAACCGCATATTGGCTCCCTGTTCCTGCACCTTCTACAATAACGCTTACAACAATCTTTGGTTTTTTCGTTGGCGCATATCCCACAAACCATGCATGAGAAGATTTGTTGGAATCAAATTCCGCAGAGCCGGTTTTTCCTCCAGCCGTATAGGAAGAAGACTTTAGGGCCGATGCGGTACCATCTTCTACGACGGTCTTCATCATCTTTTTCATGATTTTAACTTCTTTTTCATTCATAAGCTTTGCATAAGAAGAAGGCTGGTACTGTTTCACCATACTTCCATCATAACTTTCCAGATGATCTACAACATAAGGTTTCATCATAACTCCATTGTTTGCAATCGTCGCTGTAATTAATGCGTTATGAAGAGGCGTAATCTGGGTGTTTCCCTGACCAATGGCTGTCTGTGGCATTTCTTTCTTTTCTGAATTTTTGTCTAACACAAAACTGCTTTTTGAATGGGGAATATCCGTTGGTAAATCTCCATTGAATAAAAAGCTTTCACAAAGATTTCGAAAAGATTTTACATTTAAATGCATCCCAATATTGGAAAAAGAGGCATTGCATGATTTTCCAAAAGATTTAATTAAATCTTCTTTCCCATGTATTTTGTTATTATAACAGTTAATTTTCACACCCTCAAAGGTATCGCTTCCCTTACAAGTATAACGATAATCCTGATACTCTTTGTTCTCGCGGATATATTCCAGTGCAGTAATTATCTTGAAAGTAGAACCCGGGGGATATAGTCCTTGTGTCCCACGATTTAAAAGTGGTGAATTTCCACTGCTATCTTCTACTAATGTATTCCAGTTTGAAGATACCGTGTTTGGATTATAATCACTTTTTGAAACCATGGCTAATATTTTTCCGGTTTCCGGTTCCAAAGCAACCACCGCTCCTTTTCTATTACCAAGTGCCTCATACGCTATTTTTTGCAATGTAACATCCAAGGTTGTAACTACATTATCTCCCTTATTTTTGTTACCTTGTATCTCGTTTAAAATTGCCAGTAATGGATTTTCACTCGAAGTCAGGAGATTGATATTTTCAGAAAGCTCCACACCGCTTTTTCCATTGCTGAATCTTCCTACCACATGGCAAAACATATTTTCATACGGATAAAAGCGGTATTCTTTTCCTTCCTTATCTGTTTTCGTTTCTGCTAAAATTTCACCTTTATTTCCAAGAATTTTCCCCCTCACAACACGTTCTGCTAAAAGATCCTGGCGCTTATTATAGGGATTGTTAATTACATTTGAGCTGTCTATTTGAATAAAATATCCAAAGTAAAACAAAAGTCCTGCAAAAATCCCAACAAATATATAAGTAATTATAATAATTTCTCGATTTGAACTCTTTGGTTCTTTCATGAACTCATCCTTTCTTCACACTCACATACATTCCCTGTATAATGCTAAATATAATAATAACACTTAGTATGGAGCTTCCCCCATAGCTTACCAAGGGCAGTGTTACACCAGTGGATGGGATGAATTTTGTAACGCCTCCAATATTTAAAAATACCTGAAATATAAATACAATGCTTAATCCAAATGCAGTGAGCTTATAAAATTGATTCTTCATTTTCATAGAAATATTAACAAACATAATAAAACAGCTGATGTAAATTAATATCATGCAAAGTGCAAAAATTCCACCCAGTTCCTCCGAAATGGCGGCAAAAATAAAATCGCTTTCTTTCACCGGTATGCTTGTTGGAAGTCCTTTTCCAAGTCCCATCCCAAACCATCCACCGGTTCCTATTGCAAATAAGGAACTGCAAATCTGATAACCGCCATCATTAATATCACTCCAGGGATCCTTCCACGCTTGAAATCGAATCCTTACGTGACGAAATATCTTATACGCTACGGATCCTGCTGCCGTTATTCCCACCAATCCGCTGGCTAAATAAAGGGGTTGTTTTGTAGCAACATAAAGTACCGATAAATATGTAATAAAGAAAATAAGGGCTCCTCCTAGATCTTTTTCAGCAACCAATACCAAAACATAAGCTGCTGCAAAGCCGGAAATAGCCATTACCTCTTTGAATCGGGTCTTTTTCGATAACAAAGCTGCAATAAAAAATACAAATAGAATTTTGGAAAATTCGGAAGGTTGTAATACAAAATCACCAATTTGAATCCAATTTAAAGATCCATACTTTTCTACCCCTACCCCCGGAATAAATACCAGAAGCAGCAGAGAAATTCCAACCCCTGCGTAGACCCATCCCAAGTATTCAAGGTACTTAAATTTTTCTATTACAAAGGGGACAATAAGACAAATTGTAAAGCCAGCCGCCACCATAAGCAGCTGCCGTTTTGCATAAGAAAGGTCAAATCTTGCCAGCATTACAAAACTAATGGCAATCAATACCAGCATATTATTTAAGATTAGCTGGGATAAATTGCGATATACAATGCGGTAAACTCCGGATACCAGTACAAAAAATAAAAGTTCACAAAAATATAGAAGGAGAATCTGTGTTTCTTTCGTATTAAGGTATAGCAGGGTATGTGAAATAAAATGTATAAGGTACATCAACCCCCTTTGCATACAATAGGTTCTTTTCTGTCTGTCTTTATCGCTATTTCGAAATACATTAAAACAAAATATTGTATACATCGTAAATAGAATAATCAATATATATTTTGATAACTGAATAATTATATTTTCCACGTCTATACTCCTACTCTACGCCACGTCTAAAATGACCCTTCGTCCCCGTCTCCTTAATTGAAATTTCTTTATCATAACAAAACCGTTCTATAAAAGTCTTCAAAATTCTTTGCATTTCTTCTTCCGATTCCCATAAAAAATCCAAACGAATATTTTCTATCTCTAGTTCCAAGATTCTTTCTTTTTCTTCGTAAAGAGAATATCGGTCTCCTTCATATAAGATATTATAGCAATTTTTACAATCATTAAGAACAACGTATTCTTTTCCTTTACGATCTGAAATTTTTTGAATTTTCTGCCGTTTTTTACAGATATCACAGTTATCCACAATACACTGTGTAGAAATCATCAAAGGCAGATGGCCGTATACAAGCAATACATCTTTTTTTGTTCCCCTCTGCTCTATTTCTTTTTGGTTTAGTTCTAAAGGAATTGTAAATTCATCCATTCCTTTTTCCAACCAGAATTTTTTTGCCATAGAATTAAAGGTATACATATTGGTATCCAGTATTTTTTTTTCATTCCAGAAATTATTCTTTAAAAATGCGGCCTCTTCAAAATTCCGAATTAAGTATCCACTTTCCCCCAACGGGCTTTTTCTATATTGATTCCATGTGTCTTCCCTGAAAATATAGGGCATAACAAGGTAATATTCTTTGTCTGATCTTTTTTCATTCAATAGATGGATGGGTGCATAAATCCGGCTGACTTCCGGAACCTTTTCTGCCAGTTCAAATTGTTCCCTGGTTTGAACCAGTACCTGAATTTTTATATTTTTAATTTTATCCTCTGGAGTATCCTCCCTGTTTTTATTCTCTTTTTGATAAATCTCTATTTTTTCCGGAGTTTTTCTTTTATATTCTTTCCCCATTTCTCCTTCCAATATGGATAAAGCTTTCCTTCGAATCTGTTTAATTTCTCCCATAGGAAGAAAAGCATCTTCTGATACTTCTCCCTCTAAGCTTATAAAAGCAAAATGGGTTTCTCCCACTTTTCCAATGGCTTCTATTAATTTATTCTTTTCCAATGGTCGATTTTTTGCCTTCTCTACCATAGCACCTTCTGTTTGTATCTGTACTTTTCCACAAAAAAGTTGTAAGCGAAAAGGCTCTCCTGTTTTGCAGAAAAAAGAGCCGCTAATTTCTATTTTTTTATCTTTTTTTATAAATTTTTCTTGTATTTCTTCCATTAATTTTTGATTTTTTGTCCGGTATACCTGGTCTCCCTGTTGTATTTTACTTCCTTTTTTATAATTTGCCCAAACCTCACTTCCTATTTTTCCCATTGTACCAACTGTATAGTCATAATTTGCTTCTTGATTTTTTCCTCGAAATTCCAAAACATCCTGTCCATGAATTTCCTGGCTTAACTTTATTTTTGCCTTGTTGTCTTTACACTCTATAACTTTTCCTACTAAAACACCGTAATGACCGGGGCGTTTCATAGACATCATCGTTTTTCCATGATATTGATGATAATATCCTCCGGAAAATCCTCCACGATTGTATACATCGGCAAGTGCCCTTTTATCCTGTTCGAATTCTGCATTATGATCATATAAAAACTTTATATAATCTTCTCTTCCCTTTTCTAAATAAGCATCCGTATACTTTCCATACAAATACGTACATAATGCGCTATATTCCGGACGCTTCATTCTTCCCTCTATTTTAAAGGAATGAATTCCGGCATCTATCAGTTCCGGTATGTTATCTAAGGTGCAGATATCTTTGGGGCTTAATAAATATTGTTTTTTCCCCGATTCTTCTAAGGTATACTCCATTCTGCATGGCTGGGCACATCTTCCCCGATTTCCACTTCTTCCTCCAATGATGCTGCTTAGAAGGCATTGTCCGGAATAGCAGTAACATAGGGCTCCATGTACAAAACATTCTATTTCCAAGTCCGTATTTTCCCGCATTTTGGCAATTTCCTTAATGGACAGTTCTCTTGCCGGAACAACGCGTGTAATTCCCAATGATTTTAAAATAGAAGCAGGATATTCCGTTGTTAATGTCATCTGTGTGCTGGCATGAAGTGGAAGCTTGGGAAAATTATCATGGAGAATCTTTGCTGCTCCAATATCCTGTACAATGGCGGCATCTAATCCTTGTTCATAATAAGGTTTCATATATCCATATAATTCTTCCAGTTCCTTCTCTTTTAACAGGGTATTTACTGTCATATAGAGCTTTTTACCATGAAGGTGTACATAATCAATGGCCTCCAGCATTTCCTGTTCTTTGGGATTATCTGCAAATGCTCTTGCTCCAAATCTGCCGCCGCCAATATACACCCCATCGCAGGACGCATTGACGGCAGCTTTCATACTTTCAAAGGAGCCTGCAGGGGCTAAAATTTCTACTTTTCTCATTTTTTTCCTTTCCTGGGATATTGTCAAATTTAGCGGTAAAAGGGGATGTTTCACAACATCCCCCTTTCTTTATTTCTTTTTTTTACGTTCATTTAACTCCGTCTCTAATTTAACTACTTTTTTTTGTTCCTCAATATTATCAAATTTTAAAGATTGCAGTTCTTTCTGTATCGAATCTAATCGAGATTGCATAGAAATCAATTCATGCTTCATATCAAAGAGTTCTTCATTTTTTTTATTTACTTCTTTTTCTAATTGCGTTACGTGGGTTTTTGCTTTGAAATAATCATCTGCAATATTTAGTTCAATTAAAACCGTACGCATATCCTGCTCTAATTTATTAAAAGAATTCATTGTTTTATACTCTTCTGCTTTTCCATTGATGTAAGATGCTACCGTCTGCAGATAGGTATCGCTTTCATATCCACTTAGCATATATTTTTTATTGTTGATCACAACCTCTATATCATTCTTTGTTTTCATCAAAACTCCTCCTCATAAATTTGCTCCACCCTATTGTAAGTCCTTTATTTTGGCAAGGCTAAATGCTGATATGTCAAATCCGTAACCATGCGCCCTCTTGGTGTACGTTGTAAGAGTCCATTTTGTATTAAATAGGGTTCATACACATCTTCAATGGTCCCTGCATCTTCTCCAATGGCAGCAGCCATGGTATCTAATCCAACCGGACCTCCTCCAAACTTTTCAATCATGGTCACAAGAATTTCACGGTCAATATTATCCAGTCCCAATTTATCAACTTCCAGCAGATCCAGTGCAAAGTCAGCTACTTGTTTCGTAATATCTCCCTCATATTTTACCTGGGCAAAGTCACGCACTCTTTTTAACAGCCGATTTGCAAGTCTTGGCGTTCCCCTGGAGCGTCTTGCAAGTTCCTCAGCCCCTTCATCATCTATTTTTACCTTAAACACCCCAGCGGAACGACGGATAATCTCTGTAAGTTCCTCCACTGTATAAAATTCCAAACGATGCACCACTCCAAATCGATCCCGCAGGGGTGCCGTTAACATACCGGCTCTTGTCGTTGCTCCTACTAAAGTAAATTTAGGAAGATCCAGTCGAATGGAACGTGCAGAAGCTCCTTTTCCAATTACAATGTCAATAGCATAGTCTTCCATTGCCGGATAAAGTACCTCTTCCACCTGACGATTTAATCTATGAATTTCATCAATAAATAAAATATCCCCATCTTGTAAATTGTTAAGAATCGCCGCCATTTCTCCCGGTTTTTCAATAGCCGGTCCCGATGTGATTTTTAAGTTTACATCCATTTCATTCGCAATGATTCCTGCCAGTGTAGTTTTTCCAAGTCCCGGCGGTCCATATAGAAGCACATGATCCAAAGACTCTTCTCTTTGTTTTGCGGCTTCAATATATATTTTTAGATTTTCTTTTGCTTTTTTTTGTCCAATATAGTCACATAGAAGTTTTGGTCTTAAGCTGTTTTCAATCTTATAATCTTCTTCCATAACCTCTGTTGTTATGATTCGGTTTCCCATTTATTCATCCTGCCTTGCTATAGCGAAATATATTTCAAACTCTGTTTCAAAATTTCTTCTACGGTTGCAGCCTCTGCTCTATCTACTTTTCTGGCAGCCTTCAGCGCCTCCGTACTAGAATATCCCAGTGCAACCAAGGCCTGTACCGCTTCTTTTATTGGACCGGTTTCTGGGTTCTCTGCCCCACCATTTCCTTCCTCATGCTGAGTGCGAAGTTCAAATGCATCGGAAAGTTTCAACTTATCTTTTAGTTCCAGGATAAGTTTCCCCGCTGTCTTTTCCCCAATTCCCGGTGCTTGTGTAATTGCCTTTTTGTCCTCTGCCAAAATGGCAAAGCGCAAATCATCCGGCGTAATTGCAGACAAAATTCCAAGAGCCCCCTTAGGTCCAATTCCATTTACCGTAATCAATAATTTAAAGACATATAAATCATCCTGTGTAAGGAATCCATATAGTTTTAATGCGTCTTCTCTCACATACAGGTAAGTATAAACTTTAATGTCGCCTCCAACCAAAGGCAGTTCGTTCATAACCGATTGGGGAACACTGATTTCATATCCCATTCCATTATTTTCTATAACGATTCCCTCTTTATTTATATCCGCCAATTCACCTTTTATATATGCCAGCATAATTTTATCTTTCTCCTGTCAATTTTTTAGACTTTCTTCTGACAATTTTTCAAAAGAACCGTTTACCGGCCATAGGTAGCCATCCTCAATATATTGCAAAATCGTTGTTATTGGTATCTCCAACGCATTGGATATTTGCATTGCATTGCTATTTGGAAAAGCTTCCAAATATTTTTTCACATCCTCAAATCCATCTTTATCCACTGCTCTGCAATCATTGCAGCAAACGGTATGTATTGGTGTTTTAAATATTTTTTTGCAATGTTTACAAACACTTGTATACATAGAAGTTTTCTCCTTTTCCTTATAATAATGTAGAAAATAAATTTAAAAATGGCTGTCTGATTTTCCATGACAACGGTCGATTTTTCCATTCCTCATAAGTCATTTCATGAGACACCTCAAATGTTTTTTCCAGATCTTGCTTTATTACCTCAATGACCTTCCGATTGGACATCCATACCCCATTTTCATAGTGCAGATAAAAGCTTCGATAATCCATATTAATGGTTCCCACAATGCCGCATCCTTCATTTATTATTGTTTTTGCATGTATAAATCCGGGTGTGTATTCAAATATACGAACCCCATTTTCTAAAAGTCTTCCATAGTTATAATTTGTCAAAAGCTTTACATTCTTTTTATCCGGAATATTAGGTGTTATAATTCTTACATCTACTCCACTTTTTACCGCTTCTATCAAATGATTCTTCATTTCATCTTCAATAATAAGGTAGGGTGTTGTAATATATAAATACTCTCTTGATGAAGAAATCATCTGGTTATATATACTTTCGATTGGATTACGCGGATTATTTGCAGGTCCATCTGCAAGTACATGGCAATATACCTGAGAAGATTCAAACTTTTTGTTTGGGCGATAACGTTCAAAATCAATGGTCTCGTTTTCAGAGCAAACCTCCCACATTTGCAAAAATGTTACGGTAAGACCCCAAACTCCATCCCCCTCCAGACGAATTCCATTGTCTTTCCATACTCCAAAACGTTCAATAATATTTGCGTATTCATCCGCAATATTAAATCCACCGGTATAGCCTGTATTTCCATCAATTACCATAATTTTTTGATGACTTCGATAATTCATATACAGTTTATCCGTATACTTATGAATAGGGTTAATAACACGAACTTCAAACCCCTCTGCCTCCAGCTTTCTTTTAAAATGCTTTTCTGTACGAAGCATCGCTCCAAAATCATCATATAAAAACTTAACCTCTACCCCTTCTTTAATCTTTCGCAGCAGAATCTCATGTAATTTATCCCAGATAGCACCTTCTGCAACAATGAAAAAATCAATGAGTATAAATCGCTTTGCCGTCTCCAATTCCAAAAAAATACTCTGAAATGCGTCTTCTCCCATGGGGAAATATTCTACCTGGTTGTTTTTATAAATAGGAAATCCTTCGTGTACCATATATCTGGAAAGTCTTGATTTTGCCGGATTTAAAAGCGCATACTCCCGTTCAACGCTTTCGTTGTTTTCCAAATATTTTGCACCATGACGCATCTTTGCTAATATTTTGGTTTCTATTTTACGTTTGGAATCTGCCTTTCCCCAAAGCACATACATAACATGTCCGGAAATTGGAAGCATTAGCACAATGGTAATCCATGCAATTTTATAAGAGGGACTTCGATTGTCATTCACCAGGTTAATAATTACAATAAGACTCAATAACTCCAATACTACATAAAAATATACGGTGAAATTACGCAGAAAAAATGGTGCCAGTGCAAGAACCAGAAATTGGACTAAAACCAGCAGTCCAACCACTACTACACGAAAAAAACCACTCAAATAGCTCTTGATCCGCCCAGTTAGTTCTTCTTTTAAATCGTTGTTTTCATGCTTTTCACTATTCATTTCTATTTTCTCTTCTTTCTTATATCCTCTATTATTTTTTCAGAGCGAGTGGATTTCATAGTTGGAAAGGCTTTCACAATACGCTTTTGAATCACATTTCTAAGTTCTGTCTTTGACTGATACCGTGATACAAAGCTTTTTACCTTATTTTCCAGTTCCTCCTTAGTTTCAAATCTTGCTTCCAATGCCGCTACCTTTGCATCCCACTGTTCTTTTATATTTTCTGAAATGCTTCCCAGTGACAGTTCTTCTAAGCGGCTGCGAATCTCTTCTGTCGTTTCATATAACTTGGTGGTCTCCAAATAATCCGTAAGTTCTTCACGAATCTTCGCAAGATCGGAAAGTCTTTTATCCAGCTGCATCGTATAAATTACCGTAACGATTAAGTCCGAGAGAAAAAGTATTCCAATAACAATTCCTGCTATTTCTCCAATCTGCCTTGGTATCTTCTCAATAAGGCCACTCATAAAAGGCTGAAGAATTTCTGTCATCAGAATAGATAAAAATCCCCAAAATAAAGAGGCAACCAAGCAGATTCTGCCCTTTATATTGAATTTATAATTGCTATAGTCCCACCATTTTGCATGAAACAACTGTTCCATTACGTAAGAAGTAACATATTCCATCAGGGTAGCTATCATCATTCCTGCCACAAATACAAGCACGGCATTCTCCTGAAATGGAGCAATTAAAACATAAACAACGGTAGCACCTGCGCCATAAATAGGGATGACCGGACCATTTAAAAATCCACGGTTTACCCATGTTTTCTTCTGAAACGATACCAAACAACTTTCATAAATCCATCCAAAAAAACAATATAAAAAGAAATTATAAAACAAAAAATAGAAATCAAATCCTAAAATGTGTAAATTCCACATGCTCGTCCCACCTAACCACAAATTTGTTTTATTATAACATATTTTTCTGCAAATTACACCTTTCATTTGACCTTATTTTTTTGTTCCCGTATAATAAGTTTAGTATCTTTACCCATACCAGTAAAACAAAGGAAGTGATTTTATGCTTATAAAGCATCTTGATTTTAATCTCGTATTATCTGAAGCGGCACAATCTTTCTTTTCTTATAAGGATTGCCTCTTTTTTGATATTGAAACAAATGGATTTTCTCCGGACATTTCAAATGTATACTTAATCGGCTGTCTTTACTATAAGGAGGAACATTGGCAGATGACACAATGGTTTGCCAATGACTACTCCAGCGAAAAAGAACTTCTTCTTTCTTTTTTTAACTTTGTTGCGTCCTTTTCTCTTTTAATTCATTACAATGGCAGTAGATTTGATATTCCCTATCTTCAAAAGAAATGCATCCAGCACCATCTGCCTGATACCTTTCATGACATACAAAGTCTCGATTTATATAAGCAGCTTTCTTTTTTAAAAAAATTACTTTCTCTAGAAAACATCAAGCAAAAAACCTTAGAGCCTTATGTACATTTTATTCGCAAAGATAAGTATTCCGGAGGTGAATTGATTAAAGTTTATACCCAATATATGCAGAATCGCCTTCTGTCAAAACCTTGTGATATTTATTTGAATGCTCTTTATCTTCACAACCAAGAAGACCTGCTTGGCTTATTTTATTGCTGTGATTTACTGAGTTATTGTTCCTTCTTTTCTGGAGAATTCGAAATTGTTTCTTCCTCTGTAAAAAAAGACTTGGAAACCCCTGGCTTTTGGAAAGATTCCTTTATAATTTCTGTCCAGCTAAAGCATCCTGTCTCAGAAAAACTTTTTCTATCTAATGATTTTTTTCAGGTTCTTGCTTCTTCCAGAGAAGCTCAATTTAAAATAAAATTATATAGTGGCTGCCTAAAATATTTTTATTCGGAGTATAAAGACTATTATTATCTTCCAAAAGAAGATACTGCCATTCATAAAAGTGTGGCTGCTTATGTAGATAAGGGCTTTCGCGAAAAAGCAAAGGCTTCCAATTGTTATATGAAAAAAGAAGGGCTATTTCTGCCGCAATTTAAAGAACTGATTTTACCTGTCTTTCGAGAAGATTATAAATCTTTTCCTTTTTATTTTGAATTAAATGACTCTTTTTTAAGTTCACCTTCTTTACAGCATGAGTATCTTCATCACCTTTTACTTTTTTTAAATGGTTTAACTAAATAATTCCTGTAAATAAAAACAAGAGCCTTACGGATACACCGAAGAGCTCTTAGTTTTTCATTATTCAGCTGTAATGATTTCTTTTTTATTATAGGATCCACAAGCTTTGCAAACTCTATGTGGCATCATTAACTCTCCACATTTGCTGCACTTAACTAAGTTAGGAGCAGTCATTTTCCAGTTTGCTCTTCTCTTATCTCTTCTACCTTTTGAAGATTTATTCTTTGGACAGATTGACATGGTCACACCTCCTTATAATTCTTGAAGATATCTTGGATTACTGACATTCTAGGGTCACCTACAGATTGTTCACAATCACAGGACTGCCTATTAAGATTTCCACCACATACCTTACATATTCCTTTGCAATGGGGTTTACACAACACCTGAAAAGGAAAATCCAGTAAAATTTCATCATAAATAAGCAAATCTACATCCAGATTATATCCATCAATGTAATTTATTTCATCTAAATCCTTGATTCTGTCAGCGTCAGTTTCATTAAAATCCAAGTCTTTTGACACTTGAATGTCAAAAGGAATCTTAACATCATCAAGGCACCTGCCACATGGAATGATTAAGGAAAGTTTCGTCTTGGCTTCGAAAGAAATATGGCGATCTTTTTTTGAGACAATCTCAAAAGAAACCATTCCTTTTTCTGCAAACGAATATTCCACTCCATCCAGCTTAAAACATCTTAACTCCAAGGGAGCTTCTATGCGTTCTATCTTATTTTTTACAGACATGACCTCTGATAATGAAATTATCACGGAATCACCCTCCTATATAATACAGGACACAAACACACTCTTAGTATTATATCCACATATTACTACTTTGTCAATAGCTATTTGTATTTCTTATTTTAGCAATGCCACGGTCTCTTCTGCAATTGCCAATTCTTCATTGGTTGGGATTACGCAAACCACAACTTTTGAATTCGACGTGGAAATTTTTCTTTCTTCCCCACGGACTTTATTCTCTTCCTGGCTGATTTCAACGCCTAAATATCCAAGATAATCACAGATCATAGCTCGGATAGCGCTATCATTTTCACCTACACCTGCAGTAAATACAATGCCGTTTACACCGTTCATTGCTGCTGCATAAGAACCAATATATTTTGCAACGCGGTAGGAAAATGCTTCCTGAGCATTTTGTGCATCTACATTTCCCTCTTTTGCTGCATTTTCCAAATCACGAAAATCGCTGGAAACACCGGACATACCAAGTACACCTGATTTTTTATTTAATAAATTTAAGACCTCACCAATGGTTAAGTTTTCTTTATTGGCAATGTATTCTAAAATGGCAGGATCCAAATCTCCACTTCGAGTTCCCATAATCAACCCTTCCAAAGGAGTGAATCCCATGCTGGTATCCACACATTTACCATTTACAACTGCGGATACACTGGCACCATTTCCAAGGTGGCATACAACAACTTTGGATTGATTCTTATCCAATCCCGCAAATTCTACAAATCTCTTGGAAACAAAACTATGGCTTGTACCATGAAAACCATATCTTCGAATACTGTATTTTTCATAATATTCTTTGGGAATGGCATATAAATATGCTTTTGGAGGCATGGTTTGATGAAATGCCGTATCAAAAACTGCAACCTGTGGAACTCCTGGCATAGCTTCCTCACACGCATTAATTCCTATTAAATTGGCTGGATTGTGAAGTGGTCCCAAATCAAAACAATCACGAATCACTTTTTTGACATCTTCATTTACAATAATGGAATCACTATAGTACTTTCCACCATGAAGTACCCGGTGGCCAACCGCAGAAATTTCTTTAACATCCTTGATTACACCGACTTTTTCATCTACAAGTACATCCAATACCATTTTTACAGCCATATGATGATCCGGCATTGGATTTTCAACCACATATTTATCCTTACCTGCCGCACAATAAGTGAGTTTTGAGCCTTCAATACCGATTCGCTCGCAAAGTCCCTTTGCCAAAACATCTTTGTTTGTCATGTTAATTAATTGATATTTTAATGATGAGCTGCCACAATTCATAACTAATACATTCATTTTACGTTTCCCTCGCTTTTTTATTCTATAATCCTGCCTGTACGGCTGTAATTGCAATCACGCCCACGATATCCTCCGGGGAACATCCTCTAGACAAATCATTTACCGGTTTCGCAATTCCCTGTGTCATAGGACCATAAGCTTCTGCCTTTGCTAAACGCTGCACTAATTTATATCCAATATTTCCCGCATCTAAATCAGGAAATACTAAAACATTTGCTTTTCCTGCAACTTCACTGCCTGGAGCCTTGGAAGCACCCACACTTGGAACAATTGCTGCATCTAACTGACATTCTCCATCCAACTTATATTGAGGATATTCTGCCTGTGCAATCTTTGTAGCCTCTACTACTTTATCAACATCCTGGTGCTTTGCACTGCCTTTTGTGGAATGAGAAAGCATGGCCACCAGTGGCTCTTCCTCCACCAAATTCTTAAAACTTTCTGCAGAGGATCCTGCAATGGCTGCCAGTTCTTCTGCATTGGGGTTCTGGTTTAACCCACAATCGGAAAATACAAAGGTCCCATTTGCACCAAATTGACAATCAGGAACTACCATCACAAAGAAAGAAGATACTAACTTTGTTCCCGGTGCTGTTTTTAATATTTGAAGAGATGGCCGCAACGTATCTGCAGTAGAGTGACAGGCTCCGGATACCATACCATCCGCATCCCCCGCTTTTACCATCACGACTCCATAATATGTATAGTTTGCAGATAAAATCTTTTCGGCTTCCTCCTTTGTCATACCTTTGTTCTTACGGCATTCTACCAAAAGATCCACATATTTTTCAAAATTAGGATCCTTTGCAGGATCAATCACCTTTACTTTTGAAATATCCAAATCTCCGGCTAAGTTCTTAACGTCTTCCTCTTTACCAATCAAAACAAGATCTGCTATATTCTCTTTCTGAACCTGGGCCGCTGCCTGTAAGGTTCTAATATCTTCTCCTTCTGGTAATACGATAACTTTTCTGTTTTCCTTTGCTCTTACTTTAATTCTTTCAATAAATGACACGATAAACACTCCTTTTTGGCTAATTAAACTGGTATCTTATTGTATTTTTGCACGCAAAAAAATCTTCCGCACTTTTTACCCTAATTTTCATTATAGCGCAATTGTTAGTGA
Source organism: Acetivibrio sp. (assembly GCA_036658435.1). Lineage (GTDB taxonomy): Bacteria > Bacillota > Clostridia > Lachnospirales > Lachnospiraceae > DIGJ01. The sequence goes on along the minus strand of JAVXEO010000040.1, from coordinate 5,146 downwards.
GTCTCAAGTCCTTTTTACCTTTTCGTTCCGAAAAAGAAAAGTGCAACGGTTCCCGGTCCGGAATGTGCTCCTATTACAGGATCTAAAATACGTATCATAACCTCTTTTACATTATATAACTTCTTCACTTTTTCAGCTACATATTCCGCATCTTCCAAGCAATCTCCATGACTGATATAAATTCTTTGTTCTTCTGGTTTTACTATGGTTTCCTGCATATGCTTTACTAAATCATCCAGAGATTTTTTCCTTCCTCTGGCCTTTTCCATCATAATCAAATGTCCCTCATCATCTACATGTAAGATGGGTTTTATATTCAATGCCGTTCCCAGTACTGCAGTTGCTGCAGAAATTCTTCCTCCTCTTTTTAAGAAAAACAAATCATCTACCGTAAACCAGTGGCAAAGATTCAAACGGTTTTCTATTAACCATTGATAAACTTCTTCTATGCTCTTTCCTTCTTCCCGTAAATCAGCAGCGTACTGAACAAGCAGTCCTTCTCCCAGTGCTGCTGAAAGAGAATCCACACAATCTATTTTTCTTTCCGGATATTTTTCCTTCAAATCATTCAAGGCAATGGAAACCGATTGGTAGCTTCCACTTAATCCGGAAGAAAATCCAATGTATAAAATGTCTTTTTCTTCTTTTAAAATCTTTTCACATTCCTCTATTGCATAGTTTGTATTTATTAAAGAGGTAGTAATCTCTTTTTTTTCACGCATCATCCCATAAAACTGAGATAAGTCTATAGTTTTTCCCTTTTCGTATCCATTATATTCTATATCATCCACATAAAAGGACAATGATAAAATATTCAAATTAAATTTTTTGATGGTTTCTTCCGATAAATTAGCGGAAGAATCCGTAATAATTTCAAATTGCATAATATTCCTCCTGGTTTTCAATTGCTCCTTGTTATATAAGTTACCTTGCTTATTATAAAACTTTTATAAACGTTCGTCAACTTGTTAATCCTTAGTGTTAACAACTAGGTAAAATTCATTCACCTTACTGTTAAAATACAGGTTGTCTTTTATAGGTCTTTAAAATATAATGAAAAGAAAAACAAATTCAGGCAAAACAGAAAGGTTATATATGGTTATTAAATGAAAATTACAGGCGTTATTGTTGAATATAATCCTTTTCATAACGGGCATCAATATCATTTGCAAAAAGCACGGGAGCTCACCGGTGCTGATTTTATCGTTGCTATTATGAGTGGTGACTTTGTGCAGCGCGGAACACCGGCTGTTACCGATAAATATACCCGGGCCCACATGGCACTTTTAAACGGAGCCGATGTGGTTTATGAACTTCCAAGCGTTTATGCTACTGCCAGTGCGGAAACTTTTGCATATGGTGCCGTAAGCCATTTGAATGCATTGGGAAATATTGATTTTCTTTGCTTTGGCTGTGAAAGTCTGGATTTTTCTCTTATGAATAACGTTGCAAAAATACTGGTAGAGGAACCAGAAGAATATAGAGTTCTGCTGCGTAAAAAATTAGCAGAGGGATTTTCTTATCCCATTGCCCGAAAAACATCCCTGCTTCCCCTTCTTCCTGATTATCCACAAAAAGAACTCCTTTCTTTTTTAGAATCTTCTAATAATATTTTAGGAATTGAATATATGAAAGCTCTATACCGTATGCATAGTTCCATAAAACCATTTTTATTAAAAAGAGAGGGTGCCCTCTATCAGGCGGAGGAACTTCCTTTTACTTCTTTTTTTCCATCTGCAACGGCTCTAAGGAAGACTTATAGAGAGACCTCTTCTCTTGCTGATTTTCAAAACTATGTTCCACAAAATGTTTTATCTTTGCTTGCCGAAAGTGAAAATCGCTGTTTCCCAATGGATATTGATGATTTTTCAGATCTCCTTTATTATAAGCTTCAATTTAGTTCTTTGGAAGACCTGCTTACTTATGCTGACATTACACCTGATTTAGCGAAACGTATTTTTAATAAAAAGAATGAATTTAAATCAATTTCCACCTTTTCTTATCTTATAAAAACAAAGCAAAACACCTTTACTCGAATTCAACGTGTTTTGCTTCATATTCTTTTAAATATAAAAAAAGAGGTTCCCCTTCCCTCTTACCTTCGGTTACTTGGATTTCGAAAAAGTGCTACAAAAATAATTGATTCTTCCCTTTCTGCAGTTCCCATCATAACCAAGGTAGCAGACTACCCAGACTTATTAAAGCAGGATTTGGCTTGTACTAATTTGTATAATTATATGGTTTACAAAAAATTTAACTATACCATTGCAAATGACTTTATACATCCCCTGGTTATTTTATAGTAAAGATCATAGGAAGGCATATCTATTTTTTATTAATCATAAGATTATTTAAAAGACTAACGGAGCTTCTTATGACTTTTTTCCTTTTATTGGTTTGTTTTGGTTTTTTAATCTTATTTCCTTCCACTTCCTTTGAAGGTGCTAAAAATGGTCTGCTTTTATGGTTTCAAATTGTTTTACCAACCTTATTTCCTTTTCTTGTAATTACTAATTTAATGGAAAGTCTTCTTCCTATTGCATCCGGCAGAGTTTATGCCCTCTTTACCGGATTTCTTTCGGGTTACCCCATAGGCGCTAAGTCTTGTAATTATATTGTATCTCAAGGAAAGAGTACAAAAAAAGAGGGACAGTTTCTACTCTCCTTCTGTAATAATGCAAGTCCTGCTTTTCTTCTAAATTACGTATTTATTCGATGTCTTTCTATGGTACAACATCGCTTTTTACTTTTGCTAATCCTTTATTTGTCTTCTTTTTTAGGAGCACTTTTTTTCTTTCCAAAGCAGTCTTCTTATGAAACCATAAAAAAATCCAAAAAAGATTATAGAATTCCTTCCACATCCATTTCTTTTGATACTATTATTATGGCAAGCTTTGAAATCATTACTAAAATTGGAGGTTACATTATCCTATTTTCTTTACTTGCAACCATTATAAAAGTTCATTTTCCACTTCCTGTACTCACGAAAACTATCCTTTGTGGCATTCTGGAAATCACAACCGGCATGAATCTTCTTTTTGAAAGTATGTATTCTTCTTCCACAAAATTACTTATAGGAATGTTCATCGCATCCTTTGGCGGTCTTTCTGCACTTTTTCAAACAAAGTCCGTCATTAAAGAATCCGGTCTTTCTATCCGGTCCTATACTTTTGCAAAGGTTTGCAGCAGTCTGCTATGTGTGTGCTTCACAAAGATTCTGCTTTTATTTAATATCCTCTAAAAAGGTGTTCTCATCAAAATTGAAATCCTCTTCGAAATCAATATCTTCGGGTGTCTCTTTTGGATTTTCTGTTAAGGAATCACTCTTTTTATCAAGTCCAAGCTCTGCTCGGTTATTCTGTATAGTATCTAAGCCATATTTTAATGTACTGGTTAGTCCTTCATATTTTTCGGTTGCACTTTGATATGCATTACTTAATGCATGTTCTGCATCTGCCAAAAGATCATTGGTATAAGCAAGGGCACTGATTCTGATTTGATCAGACTCCTGCGCCGCTTTTGACATCATACGGTTTGCTTCTTCCGTTGCCTGACTTACGATTTGATTTGCTTGAAAATAAGCCTGCTGCACAATTTCTGATTCATTAATCAAGTTTTCTGTTTTCTGATGTGCCTCTTCCATTAGTGCATCTGCTTTTTTCTGTGCATCTTCCAAAATTGCTTCTCGATTCGCAATGACCTTTTTATATCTCTTAATTTCATCCGGTGCCCGCATTCTTAATTCATCTAACAAATCATAGAGCTCATCTTTTGGAACAATAACCCTTGTGGAAAACAGAGGCTGCGTTTTACATCCTTCAATGAATTCGTAAATATCCTCAATCGACTGTTCTATTCTACTTGTTCCCATACATATTCTCCTATCTCATATTGTTCTTTGCATTTAACTTTTTATATAAAATATCACTTATCGTTTCCGGTAAAAATCTGGTTACGTCGCCTCCATAACCTGCTATCTCTTTTACAATACTGGAACTCAAGTAAGAATACTCTACACTTGTAGTTAAAAAAACAGTATCTACAATTGGCTGTAATTTATGGTTGGTCTGGGCTAACTGAAGCTCATATTCAAAATCGGTTACTGCACGAAGTCCTCTTACAATTGCCGTTGCTTCCTTAATTACGGCATAATCCACAAGCAAACCATCAAAAGCTTCTACTTTTACATTTTCTATATTCTTTGTTACTTGTTTCAGCATATCAACTCTTTCTTCTGCCGTAAATAGTGCATTCTTCTTATTATTGTTCAATACTCCTATGTATAATACATCAAATAATTTAGAAGACCGTAAAATAATGTCTAAATGCCCTAACGTTACCGGATCAAAACTTCCCGGATAAAGTCCTACTCTCATAAAATGCCTTTCCATTTAAGAAATATATGCTGATTTGTTTTATACTTCTTGACTTTATAAATTTCATATCCCAATGCATCTACATAATCAAAAGGGGTATCTAGCGCTGCTTCAAATATAATAAGCGCCTCTTCCTTTAAGAGTTCCGATGCAGATAAGTATTCTAAAACTTTTTTTTCATAATCCTGGTGATAAGGAGGATCCATGAATATAACATCAAAAGCTTCCGCCCTTCCCTGCAGTACCTTCAAAGCGCCCATAAAATCCATGGAAAGTACCGTGCAGTTCTCCTCAACCCCCGTTTTTTCTATATTTATCTTTATTGCATCCAGTGCATTTTTATTGTTTTCTACCAATACTGCTTCTTTTGCTCCACGACTAACCGCTTCAATCCCTATACTGCCACTTCCACTAAACAAGTCTAAAAAACGGACATCCACCAGATGGTTTTGAATCATATTAAATAAAGTTTCTTTCGTTCGATCCGTCGTAGGTCTTGTTACTAGACCCTCCGGTGTAACTAACGGAATCCTTCTTGCACTTCCTGCAATAACTCTCATACATATCCTCCACATTAAAAATAAACATACTGTGCTATACAGTTTATCCCAAACCTTGGTATTTTTCAATACTTAATTCATTGGATTTATAAGAAAGCTGTTTTTTTCTTCTTTTTTAGGATAAAGAGTCTGCTTTGCAGACTCTCGCGCCAAAGCATATTCCTTAGCACAGCGTGCGCACCCACAGCGGAGCGTTTTTATGTAATAGGA
>JAVXEO010000039.1:0-23072 GCA_036658435.1 Acetivibrio sp. | reverse complement strand
ATAAAAAACGCATGAAAATCCACAGTAAAAGCAGATACTATTGTAAAATGTACAAAGAATTAAAAAATAATGTGGAAATTACAGAAAACTACATAAAGTCACATTATAGAATCCGATTGGCGGAGAACGGTATGGAGTTAAAAAATGTAACATATAAACCAAATTAAAAAAGAGGAGACTAAGCCAATGAAAAAAGGAAAAAAAGTATTATCACTATTATTAGCAGCAGTTATGATTATGGGTACTTTCACAGGATGCGGTTCTGATAAAAAAGAAACAGCTGCAGGAGGAAAGACCGAAACAAAAAGAATTGCACTGATTACGGATCCTGTAGGAACCAATCCATTTTTAACACAGATTGTAGACAAACTAGATGAAATAAAGGAAACAGGAACCTATCCCATTGAATATTCTTTAGTAGAATGTACCGATGGAACAGCATGGAGTGAAAATGTACGTGCTTCTGTAGAAGAAAATTACGACTTAATAATGGCAGTAGGATTTAAAGCAGCGGATCCGATGAAACAAGTATCGGAGCAATTTCCGGATAAGGCAAAGTACGTGGTGATTGATACAACATGTGACAGTCCTTATGTAAAATCTTATATCTTTAAGCCACAAGAAGGTGCTTACTTAGTAGGTGCCATGGCAGCTCTTATTAGTGCAGACATGGGTAAACCAAAAGGACCTTTCGGTGCCGTTCATGCTAATCCGGGTCAGGGAAGTTTTGAATGGAGATATGGTTACATGGAAGGTGCAAAAGCAGTAAATCCAGAGATTCAGACAAGTGACTTTATCTTTAACTATACAAAATCTTATTCAGATGCACCAATTGCAAAAGAACTTGCTTTACAACAGGCAGCTCAGGGCTGTACTTTTATCAACGCAGCATCTGCAGTAGCAGACTTTGGTACTTTTGAAGCAGCGAAAGAAAAAGGATTTTATACTTCTGGTCAGGATTTCGACAGAACCGATCCTAATAATGAATACATTGTTACAACACAGGTAAAATACACGGGACTTGTAGCAGAACAGGTAGTAAAAGACTTATTTGATGAAAAGATTGAACCGGGAGTAACATCTTTAGGCTTGGCGGATGGTGTAATTGGAGCAACCTATATTACAGATGATGGTGTAAATCCAAGAAGCAAGGTATTGACGGATGAAATTATTAAACAGGTTAAGGGCTATGCAGAAGATATTAAATCAGGAAAATTAAAAATTGAAGTTCCACTGGAAGCAGATTATAAATAAAAGCAGGCAACATAAATTGCGGAATTGTGTGAGGTGCTTATGTTACTAGAAATGAATAATATAGTAAAAAAATATGGCGATTTAATTGCCAATGACAATATCAGTCTTACTCTTGAAAAAGGCGAGGTATTGGCTGTAGTTGGAGAAAATGGAGCCGGGAAAACAACATTGATGAAAGTGCTCTACGGTCTGGAACAAGCAACTTCAGGAGAAATTCTTATAAATGGAAAAGAAGTTCATATTAAGAATGCCACACATGCAATAGCCAATGGAATTGGAATGGTTCAACAGCATTTTATGCTGTTTGAACCATTTACAGTAGCAGAAAACATTGTCTATTCCAAAGAACCTACAAAAGGGATACTGATGGATTTAAAGAAAGCCAATGAAGTGGTAGAAGAATTATCCATTAAATATGAGCTCCCATTAAACCCTAAAACCAAGATTGAAAGACTACCGGTAGGACTTAGACAAAGGGTAGAAATTCTGAAAGTATTATACCAAAACACGGATATTATCATCTTTGATGAACCAACAGCAGTACTGACTCCTCAAGAAGCCACTGACCTGATGGATACCATTAGACAACTGGCAAAGATGGGAAAAAGTATTATTATTATCACCCATAAGTTAAATGAAGTAATGAGTGTTTCTGACCGGGTTATGGTAATGAGAGCCGGAAAATACATTAAAGAGATGAAAACCTGTGAAACAACCATTGAAGAATTATCCTTCTTAATGATTGGACGACAGCTGCCGGTAAAAGAAATTCCTAACAAAAAAGTAGGAGACAATGTTTTAGAAGTTAAAAATCTGTATCTCCACGGAAGCGGAGGAATTCCGGTTCTGGATGGAATTTCTCTTACGATTAAAGCAGGAGAAATTGTAGGAATTGCCGGGGTATCCGGCAATGGACAATCAGAATTTGTCCAATGTATCTTTGGACTGACGAAGGCAGACAAAGGTGAGATAAGAGTAAAAGGAGCCGATGTATTCAACCATAAGGTGGATGCGGTAAGAAACAGTGGAATTGCATTAATTCCGGAAGATCGTTATAAATGGGGATCGGCTGTGGATGCAACCATTACGGAAACTTCTATTATGGCTCACCATAAGAAGGCATTTCTCTCCCAAAAGGGCGTTATTAATATGAAAAATGCTCAAGAATTTGCAAAAAAACTGGTAAAAGAGTTCAGTGTAAAAGTAGAGGACGTTGGCGATAAAACCGGTTCACTTTCCGGTGGAAATGCACAGAAATTAATTGCAGCCAGAGAGATTTCTCAAAAAAGTCCATTACTGATTGCCTGTGAACCTACCAGAGGTGTGGATATTGGCGCGATGGAGTTTATCCACGATAAAATAGTTGAAAAAAGATGCAATGGCGATGCCGTGCTGCTGGTTTCTTCGGAACTTACAGAAATAATGAAGCTATCAGACCGAATTTGCATTATGTATGAAGGAAAGATTGTAGGTGAATTCCCAAGAGGGGTTGCTACAGAGGAAGAAATTGGATTATTGATGGCAGGAGGAAAGAAGGTTGAAGGAAATCTTTCAACCTCTGAAGATAAGGCTGCAGACAAGTCGCAGCCAGGGAGGCTAAAGAATGAAAAAAAATAAAATAGCAGCTTTGCTCAAATCTTTGATTCAGCCGGCTCTTGCCATATTTATGGCGCTTCTTGTAGGAGCTGTGATTATCCTGATTAATGGAGAAAACCCTTTTAGAATTTATGGCATTATGTTAAAAGGCGCATTTGGCAGTGTTTACTATACCCTTACAACTTTGAACCGGGCTACACCAATTATCATCTGTGGTTTGGGAGCAGCCATTGCATGGAGCTCCCGCTATATGGGGATTGGTGGAGAAGGACAAATGATTTGGGGCGGTTTTACCTGTGCGATCGTTGCAATTTACGCACCGGGACCTTCTTGGGTTAAATTAGTTTTGGCAGTAGTGGCAGCGGTAATTGTGGGAGGACTTTACTCCGCTTTTTCAGCTTGGCTATTGGACAAATTTCAGATGCCTCTGGCAATTTCAACCTTGATGTTAAACTATATTGCACAGTTTGTTACCTTACATTTTGTATCCAATGTATTTTTGGATGTAAGTGGAGATAAGAAAGTAATGCAGACGGTCATGGTAAATGAAAGCCTTCGACTCCCTAAAATTGTAGAAGGATATTCCCTTCATATTGGCTTTTTTATCGCCGTTATCCTGGTTATTATTATGTGGTTTGTCAGCAATAAGACAACCTTTGGATACGAAGCAAAAATGACGGGATATAACATCAACTTCTGTAATTATGGAGGAGTGGGAAGTAAAAAGATTATGTATGGTGTTCTATTTTTAAGTGGTGCAATTTGTGCTCTTGCAGGAGCCGGTGAGGTTCTTGGAGTAGAATATCGTTATGTACACGACACCTATGTGTCAGGAAGTTTTGCATGGGTAGGACTGAATGCAGCATTGATTTCTGGATTTAATCCAATTGGTGTACTCTTTACCTCCATTATCCTGGCAGGAATTCAGACCGGTGGCTCAGCCATTGCTCGTTCTACAACGGTACCTTTGGAGATTTCTTCCGTAATACAAGGTTGTATTACCTTATTTATATCGGTTAAATTAGTTATAAATTTTGTAAAAGTAAAAAAAGCCTCAAAACAGGCCTAGTCACAGTTAAATTTATATATAGAAAGGGTTATGAAAATACTATATTTCCATAATATAAGGTGAACTCATGGATATTGATGCCAATTATCTTGCGGTAGTAATTAACTCCACAATAAGAATGATGACTCCTATCCTGTTTGTTACGTTAGGATCTGCGCTTTGCAACCGTGTATCGATTTTCAACATTGGTTTAGAGGGCACCATGCTAACCGGAGCTTTTGTGGCAATCGTGGTAAACTTTTACACAGGAAGTATTACGGCCGCTTTGCTTGGCGCAATGCTGGCGGGTATGCTGGTATCCTGGGTAGCGGGTATCTTTATGGTAAAACTAAAAGGTGCCATGCTGGTAGTAGGAGTATCCATTAACGTTTTAATGGCGGGATTAACAACTTTTTTCATGCAATACATTTTTGGAGTAAAGGGTGCCTTTGTAAGCAATCAATTAGTCAGCCTTCCAAAAGTAGACGTTAGCGGCTTAAAATCAATGCCTGTTTTACAGACCATATTTGGGTCGTTGACTTACTTAGATTATTTTGCATTTATTTTAGCAATTCTGGTATATATTTTTATGTTTAAAACCGTACCGGGATTTCGTCTTCGCTCAGTAGGAACCAACATTGCTGCAGCAAAGAGCTTAGGAATCAGAGCAGAACGGATTCAAATTGCAACCGTTGCATTTTCCGGACTGTTAAGTGGAATTGGTGGCTGCCTCCTTACAATGGGTGGTGTTACCATGTTTGCAGAAAATATTACAGCAGGACGTGGATTTATAGCCATGGCAGCAGCTAGTTTAGGAGCGGCACATCCTCTTGGAGTTATTATATCCAGTGCATTCTTTGGATTTGCACAATCCCTGTCCAACATGCTTCAAAACAGCAATATTAGTAACGAACTTACCATGGCAGTACCTTATGGGGCAACGATTGTGGCACTGGCCATCTACAACTACATTAACATTAAAAAACGTAACAGAGCGCAAGGATAATAAAACTTGCAGAAGGAGAAATATATATGACTTATACCTATGAGTATTTTGAAAAAAGTGCCAACTATATTAAGGGACAAATAGATTTTGAACCGGAAATAGCCTTAATATTAGGAACGGCATTGGGACCTTTGGCAGATGAAATTGAAAATCCGATTGTAATTGATTACAAAGATATTCCAAACTTTTTAGTTTCTACGGTAAAATCTCATGCAGGAAAATTGATTTTGGGAACCCTTTGTGGTAAAAAAGTAGTATGTATGTCGGGAAGATTTCACTATTATGAAGGATATGATTTTGAACAATTAGTGATTCCGGTGCGGGTATTTAAATTACTGGGTGTTAAAAAAATGATTTTAACCAATGCAGCAGGAGCCATTAATACGGATTTCAAACCGGGTGAAGTCATGATCATTAAAGATCATATTAAACTTATGGGAGCCAGCCCGCTGCGGGGAACGAACGTTGCAGAATTTGGAAATAGATTCTTTGATGTGTCGAATATGTATACTAAATCATTACGGGAAGTTGCAAAGAACTGCGCTGCCAATACGGATTTAACCATTCATGAAGGAACCTATTTTTACTGGATGGGACCACAATTTGAAACGCCATCCGAAATTAAGGCGCTCCGCATTCTGGGAGGAGATGCCGTTGGAATGTCTACCGTTACAGAGGCACTGACAGCAGCCCATTGTGATATGCCACTTTTGGCATTATCCCTGCTTACCAATATGGCAGCTGGAATATTAGACCAGCCAATTGATGGAAAAGAAGTGGATGCAATCGCAGCAAAGGCATCAGCACAATTAAGAGCTTATATTAAGGACATTATTTCTCAACTATAAGGAGAAGGAATGAAGACATTATTGAAGCATGGATCCATAATTGCATGGGAAAATGGGCCAAAAGAAATACGAAATGGTTATCTTGGAATTGATGGAGATAAAATCATCTACATTGGGAAACAAAAACCGGAGGAAGTTTACGATATCGAAAAAGATATGACAAAAAAACTTTTGATTCCGGGTTTGATTAACGGACACAGCCACAGCCCTATGACTCTGCTTCGAGGAGAGGGAAGTGAGCTTCCGCTAAAACAGTGGCTGGATTGTATTGTCCCCATTGAAAACCGTATGGAGGCAGAAGATATTCGACGGGGCTCTCAAGTGGCAATGTTAGAAATGATTGCCGGAGGAACTACCTGTTTTTCAGATATGTATATCATGCCGGAGATAACCATAGAAGAGGTCTGTAAGGCGAAAATGAAGGCCAATGTAACACGGTGCATTGTATCTTTTGATCCCAAAGAACGTGCCAAAGATAATTTCAGAGTAGCAGAATCCTTAAAACTTTTTGAAGATTTTAATAATTATATGGATGGAAGAATCAAGGTGGACTTTTCCATCCATGGAGAATATACCTCCACACCCGGAGTAATTCAAGAATACAGTGAAATGTGTGAAGAACGAAAGGGAAGGATGCATCTTCACTTATCGGAAACGCCCTATGAACATAAGGAATGTATAAAAAGATATGGAAAAACCCCAACCCAGTGGTTCTATGATTTAGGCACATTTAATGTACCAACCCAGGCAGCTCACGGCGTTATGCTGACGGATAACGATTTGGAATTACTGAAAGAAAAAGGGGTAGCGGTGGTACACAATCCTTCTAGCAATATGAAACTGGGAAGTGGCTTTGCTCCCATTAAAAAGATGCTGGAAAAAGGAATTTTACTGGCTATGGGAACGGATGGAGCAGCAAGCAACAATAATCTAAATATGTTTGAAGAACTCCATATTGCATCCATTATTCATAAGGGAAAAGAGCAGGATCCAACGCTTTTATCTCCGGCAGAACTGTTTACCTTTGCAACCAGAAATGGCGCTAAGATTCAGGGAAGAGAAGATACCGGTACATTGGAAGTTGGAAAAAAGGCAGATATCGTGGCCGTGTCACTGGACAGACCCCATATGGTTCCAAACCGGGATTTATTATCTACATTGATTTATTCGGCCCAGGCACAGGATGTGTTCATGACCATGATTGATGGAGAAATTCTTTATGAAAATGGAATTTACTACACGCTAGATGCGGAAAAAATTATGTTTGAATTTGAAAAGAGAATAGAATCATTATATTAATTGGAGGTATTGTATGGAAAGAGCAGATCAAGGCCTTGCCTTTATGCTGCAATATGAAAATGTAGCATGGTATGAGGATGGAAAAGTTAGAATTTTGGATAGACGGATTTACCCGGCTAAGATTGAATTTGTAACCTGTAACAATCATGTGGAGGTAACAAAAGCAATTACGGATATGGTGACCCAGAGCGCAGGACCCTATACTGCAGCTGCAATGGGGATGGCACTTGCTGCATATGAATGCAGAGACAAATCCAGAACAGAACAGGAAACGTATTTAAAAGAAGCAGCCAATACCATATCCCATGCAAGACCAACCACGGTGGAACGCATGAAACTGATTGCGGAATCCTGTTATGAAGCGGCATGTAAAGCAATGGATGAAGGCGTAAAGGACATCGCCATTGCCATTCGTGAAAAAGCAGTGGAAATGAACAATGCACGATATAGTAAAATAGAAAAAATGGCCGAATATTTGGTAGATGTATTTCCTAAAAAGGGAAAGATTATGACCCAGTGTTTTGGAGAAACGATTGTAGGACAGATGCTTAAGATAGCAAAGCAGAGAAATTATGACTTAAAGATATTTTGTCCGGAAACACGTCCTTATTTTCAGGGAGCAAGGTTAACAGCCAGTGTAGCTTATGACCAGGGTTTTGATGTTACGGTGATTACAGACAATATGCCGGCTTATGTCATGGAAAAAGAAGGCATTGATGTGTTTACCTCTGCTGCAGATGCCATCTGTTTAGACGGGCATGTAGTAAACAAAGTGGGAACCTTCCAAATAGCGTTGATTGCAAAATACATGGAAGTTCCATATTTTGCTACAGGAGCTCCGGACTTAGGACATCCTACCATTGATACCGTAACCATTGAAATGCGGGATCCTGATTTTGTACTTCAGGCGATGGGTGTTCAAACCGCAAAAAAAGGCGTGAAAGGATATTATCCATCCTTTGATATTACACCTCCACATTTGGTAAGTGGAATTGTAACGGACAGCGGAATCTATTCTCCATATGATTTGAATCGCTACTTTGCCCAGGGAAACAAAGGCGAATATTAGGATGCGAATGGAAGAACGGGAAAGGTACTGCGGTTGAAAAGAAAATACCAATGTGGTATAATGTGAAATTATAACAACAATACATAAAAAGCCAAAAAGAAAAATTGGCTTTTTATGTATTAAGAGCATTGGAGGAGTATGAGTTGATTTTAGCAGAGAGAAGAGAACAGATTAAAACGATATTATTGGAGAAAAAAAATGCCACAGTAGCCGAGCTGGCCGAATACTTTGAAATCAGTACCGAAACGATTCGCAGAGATTTTGAAGCATTAGAAAAAGAAGGATTTTTAATTAAATCCTATGGCGGTGCAACCTTGATGATGCGAAAAAGCATTTCATATTCTCAAAAAATGAAATCGGGAATTATGACGGATACAAAGAAAAGAATCGCAGTGAGTGCGGCAAAATTAATTAAACCAAATGACTGTATTTTTTTGGATCATTCCACAACGGTATATGAAATGTGCGATGAAATTGCACATTTGCCCCTTACGGTAATGACCAATTCTCTGGTAGTAATGAACCGCTTTTCCGGATGCGATAACATAAAGCTTACGATTCCCGGAGGAAACTTTAGCCCCATGTACCAGGCATTTTTCGGATTGGAAGCCGTGGGATATTTACAGCGCCATTGCGTGGATAAAGCTTTTTTTTCCTGCAAAACACTGGATATTGGACGAGGACTAAATGACTCGGAAGAAATGGTAGCAGACATGCGAAAGAATATTGTGGAAAATTCAGGCTTTTCCTGCTTGATGGCAGATAATACAAAATTTAATAAAACAGCATTTGTGCAGACTTGTAAATTCTCCGGCATTGATTGCATTGCAACGGATCAGGAACCGGAGGATGCGTGGACGAATTTTTTAGAAGAAGCACACATTAAACTGTTGATTGGTAAAGAATAAGTGGCACAGAAAAAAGTTACAACAAGAAAACAACAAAACAACAAAACAACAAAAAGGAGGCTGATAATATGGCAGCGATAGAAGATAGGAAAAAAGAATTAATTGAGATGGTTTATCGTTCGTATGGAGAAGGACTGTTTGCAGGAACCAGTGGAAATTTAAGTGCCTATGATAGGGAAACGGAGACGATGCTGATTACGCCGGGCTCCGTATCTTATGAAACTATGACAGAAGACGATTTGGTTTTGATGAAATTAGAAGGCGAAATAATAGAAGGAAATCACAAACCTTCATCGGAGTGGAGAATGCATGCCGTAATTTACAAGGAAAAAGAGGAAGTGTGTTCGGTTATACATACCCATTCACCTTATGCCACCTCCTTTGCGGTTAATGGAGAAAAAATTCCGGTAATTTTGGTTGAAATGGTTCCATTTTTAGGTGGAGACGTTTTTGTTGCCGATTTTGCTCTTCCGGGAACCGAAGAGGTTGGCAAGGCAGCAATTGACGCACTATCGGAAAGAAATGCCTGCCTGATGGCAAATCATGGTGTACTTGCCGTAGGGAAGAGCCTGGAGCAGGCCCATCTTCGAGCAATTTATGTAGAAGATGCAGCTAAAATCTATTCTCTGGCAAGATCCAACGGACCGGTACAGATCGTTTCGGAAGAAATTGTGCAAAAAATGAGAAACAAAGGTAAAAAGAACACGAAAGAGGATTAACAAATTATATGAGTCTAACATTCCTGATTGCATTAGGAGCCCTGGTAGGAGCTTTTGATTGTATCATTGGCAATAAAATGAAACTGGGGGAAAAGTTTGAAGAAGGATTTTTATGTATGGGAGCAACGGCACTTAATATGGCTGGAATTATTTGCATTGCACCTGTAATTGGCAATATTTTGCGTCCGGTTTTAGTGCCACTATATCGTTTTTTAGGAGCCGATCCGGCTATGTTTGGCAGTTTATTTGCCAACAATATGGGGGGATATCCCTTGGCAGTGGAATTGGCAGTGGATCCTCAAGTAGGTCTTTTCTCGGGTCTTATTGTTTCTTCCATGCTGGGAGCAACCATTGTTTATACCATACCGGTAGGCTTAGGCCTGATTCAGGAAAAGAATCGGAGTATGTTTGCAAAAGGGATTATGATTGGAATTATTCCCATACCAGTGGGCTCCTTTGTGGGAGGACTGATGATGGGAATGCCAATGGCAGCTTTATTAAGAAACAGTATTCCTACGGTTTTGATTGGGGTACTTTTAGTACTGGGCTTTTTATTTTTTCAGGAAAAGCTATTGAGAGGATTTATGATTTTTGCTCAAGGTATTAAGATTATTACTATATTTGGTTTGGGAATCGCTGCCTTTACCTATATTACCGGAATTGTATTAATTCCCGGAATGGGAGATTTACGCGGTGCTATGGAAACCATAGCGGATATGAGTATTATTCAGTTAGGCAGCCTACCCTTAGCTGCAGTATTTATAAAAATCTTTAATAAGCCGTTGACTGCAATAGGAAGAAGAATTTCTATCAATGCAATTTCGGTGGGCTCTCTTCCGGTTGCTTGTGTCAATGTTATTTCTGTCTTTATGATGATGAAAGAGATGGATTCTAAGGGGCTTGTAGTAGCAACGGCATGGTGTACCAGTGCCATTTGCGTGTTAACAGCACATTTGGCCTATACCAATTCTATAAATCCGGGGATGCTGTCGCCAATGATAGCAGCAAAACTGGTGAGTGGCTTCCTTGCCATTATATTGGCACTTTGGATGATGAGAAAAAAAGAAAATTACAGGTAAGGAAAAATAAAGGTAAAGAGAAAAATAAAGGTAATTGGTTCTTGGTGAGCAGGCTCCCACGCATCAATTACCTTATTTTTTTCATAGTCGAGTTACTGTAAATAAAGTATTTTAAATGAGGAAATAGGTTGAAACAAACAAAAATACAAAATAATGACTATATTATGGCGGAAAATCAAGGGATATCTATAGTAAATCGACAAAGGATAAATTCCTAAAACAACATAAAACAACATAAAAGCAAAAAAGTAAAAATAAATGTTGAAAAATATAAGCATGTATGGTAATATAAGACTACAACAAAGCGTTAAAACAATAATTTTTGTTTAAAACACACAAAATATGGAGGTATTTGTTATGAGAAAAAGATTAAGTGCTTTATTATGTGCTACATTAGTAGCAACCATGCTCGTTGGCTGCGGAAGTAAGAATAATGCTCCGGCTAATACAACAGGTGGAAATGCAGAAACCAAAACAGAAGACACCCAGAAACCAGCAGAAGATGCGGCGGCAACCGGTGTGGTCGGAAAAAAAGTTGCTGTAGTAAGAAATCTTGCAAACGGAGACCATACACAACAATTTTTAGCCGGATGTGTAGAAGAAGGGGAAAAGATGGGGATGACAGTGGACACCTTCGTTACCGATGGCGATGATGCAAAATGTCAGGAAACAGTAGCTCAGGTTATTTCTAAAGATTATGATGCAATTGTGGTATCCCATGGACAACTTTCTTATTCCTACAATATGCTTCTACCTGCAGTTGAAAAAGGAATGAAAGTAGTAACCTTTGATACGATGCCTTATGAAAATGGAGATGCTAGTGGAAAATTATTAGAAGGTGTTACTTCTACGGCACAAGATGATTATGCACTAGCTGAATTATCATTAGGATTTATGATGCAGGAGTTCGAAGCAAAAGGCGGCAAGTATCCAATGAAGGTTCTTAAAACATTTATGGGCCCTGGTGTTCCTCCTTTGGATCGACGTAATGAAATCTATATCAAGTTAGAAAAAGAAGGAAAAATTGAAACCGTCCAGGTAATTGCTCCATCCGATTCTGCAAATGCCCGTGGGGATATGACTACGAAAACAGAGGCAATTCTTCCAACGGTAGAAGCAGGCAGTGTAGATGCTATTTGGGGATGCTATGATGAATTAGCAAAAGGAGTTCTTCAAGCTTTGAATGATGCAAAACGCACGGATCTTCCAATGTATACCATCGATGTATCAAACGATGATATTCAGTTGATGGTAACCAATGGAGACGTTTGGAAATCAACGGCAGCAGTAGATCCTAAGTTAATTGGTATTGTTGATATGAGACTGATTGCTCTTAAATTAGTGGGCGAAGAAACACCGGAATATTTCAATTTATCCGCAAGTAATATTCCAACCACAGTATTAAAAGAAGGAAATACCATGCAGGATCTTGCAAGTATTGTCGATGGATGGGGAGACGCCAGCAGTGCAACCGGAGCCCTCTTTACAGAAACCATTGAAAACTTATATGTAAAATAATAGCCACGGAAACGGTAACCCAAAATTATAAATTGATAAGATTAAGGTGAGATGCCATGAATGAATTTAAACTTGAAATGAAAAATATAGCCATAGAATTTCCGGGTGTAAAAGCACTGGACGGAGTTGATTTCAGCTTGACAAGTGGTACAATTCATGCGCTCGTAGGTGCAAACGGTGCCGGAAAATCAACACTTATGAAAGTGTTGGCCGGCGCCAATACGCACTATACAGGACAGATTTATCTTGAGGGGAAACCGGTAGAAATCCGGTCCCCAAAAGATGCTAAGAATCTAGGCATAGAAATTGTATATCAGGAAGTGGATACAGCATTGATTCCCTATTTATCCGTAGCAGAGAATGTTATGTTTAATACACTGGTAAATCGTATGGGAAAGAAACAAATTGTAAAGTGGGCAGAAATAAAGAAAGCAGCAAAAGAAGTTCTGAAAAAATTAAATGTAGATGTAAACGTAAACACCCTTGCATCAGAACTTACCCTTGCACAAAAGCAAATGATATTAATTGCCAGATGTGTAGTTGAAAAATGTAAATTTCTAATTTTAGATGAACCAACGGCTCCGTTGTCAAATGCAGAAACACAGGAATTATTCCGTGTGGTAAGAGAACTGGCAAAGGAAAATGTAGGAATTGTTTTTATCTCTCACCGCTTAAATGAGCTATATGAAATCTGTGAGTGGATTACCATTATGAGAGATGGAAAATTAGTGGACAGCATGGCACTGACAAAAGAATTGGAAACAAATACAATTGTTGAATATATGCTAGGACACAAATTTGAGGAAGTATATGAGAAACATCCTTGCAAAATTGGTGCCCCGCTGCTTGAAATAGAAGGAGTAACTGAAAAAGAAGACAAAGTAAAAGACATTACGATGCTTGTTCGAGAAGGGGAAATTGTTGGAATTGCGGGACTGGTAGGAGCAGGAAAAACAGAACTATGTAAAACACTTTTTGCAGAGTACCAGTATAGTGGAAAGGTAAAGTTAAGAGGAAAAGAATTAAGATGTAAAAATCCTCACCAAGCTGTAAAAAATGGGTTTGCCCTGGTTCCGGAAGAACGAAGAAAAGAAGGCGTTCTGGTAACGGATCCGGTATATGCCAATATATCCGTTGCTGCGATGCACAAATACACGAATATTTTTTCTGTGGTAAATAAGAAAAAAGAAAAGGAAGATGCCCGAAAGATGATTCAGGACTTAGGAATTAAGACACCTTCTGAAAACCAAAGAGTGGATCTTCTCTCTGGAGGAAATCAGCAAAAAGTAGTGGTTGGAAAATGGTTAAATTCGGAGGCAGAAATATATATTTATGATGAGCCAACAAAAGGAATTGATGTAGGGGCAAAACGAGATATGTATGAGCTGATTGAACGGCTGGCAGCAGAAGGAAAGGGAGCAATTTATGCTACCTGTGAATTTACAGAAATACTAAGTATATGCGACCGCGTTTATGTTATGTATGATGGGAAAATCGTAAAAGAATTAAATGTGGCAGATACCAATGAAAAAGAATTGCTATACTATTCCACAGGAGGTAAATAAAATGAATCAGACAGCAACAAAAAAAGGAAACTTCAAACTTTCTGATTTTGTAACAAAATGGGGAACCATAGTTACAATATTTGTACTACTTATCATATTTACATTTGGAAACTGGAGTTCGACCACCAATAGTAGTATGTTTCTAACACCAACCAATATGATTACTATTTTACGTTCCATTTCGATTACCGCAATCATAGCCATTGGTTTAACCTTTGCACTGGCAGTAGATGGTATGGATTTATCCATTGGAGCCTGCGCTAACTTTGCAGACACCCTGATTATGACCATGTTTGTATGGTATAACCTGAGTATGGGCGTATCTATTTTGATTACAATCGCAGCCTGCTTAAGCATTGCCGTTGTAAACTCTATCTTAATTGTTAAATTAAAAATACCGGATATGGTAGCTGCATTATCTGTTATGTTTATGTTCCAGGGAGTTGCCCTGACCTATTCAAATGGTGGTGCTATTACGGAACGAATGATGAGACCCGATGGTTCTCAGGCACCGGGACTTGTTCCAACGGCATTTCGTGCTATGGGAGCAGAACCACTTTTGATTATTATTATGATTTGTGTTGTTATATTTGCACATTTCTTCCTTAGCTATACAAAACATGGAAGATATATGTATGCAGTAGGAGGAAACCCTGAGGCTGCAAAGCTGTCCGGTATTTCCGTTGCAAAATATAAGGTACTTGCCTATTTTCTATCGGCAACGTTTGCATCCCTTGGGGGCATCTGTCTGGCAGCTCGAGTGGGAACCGCTCAGGTAAGTGCCGGTGATTCCTACTTGATGCCTGCAGTAGCTGCAGCATATATTGGATTTTCTGTTTTAGGTGCAGGAAAAGCCAATGCCATGGGAACCTTGATTGGAGCAATTTTAGTAGGACTTTTGGAGAATGGCTTGATTATGATGGCAGTGCCTTATTTTGCAATGAACATTGTAAAAGGCGCAGTACTCGCAATTGCTCTTGCCATGACTTATGCAACAAAGAGAAAATAATAAAGAGAACCGTTTAAAAAGAGACGGTAAAGAGATTACAGCTGGGTTTTAAAGTAAAAGGAGGATTTAAAATGTCACGGTTTGATACCTATTTTTTAATGAAAGTAGAAGATATTGAAGAATATGTTCAGGAGAAACTTAAATTTTTCCCAAAAGACGCAAAACTGGAATGCAAGGAAATAGGAGATGGAAACTTAAATTATGTATTTCGCTTAAGAGACGGAAATACGGGAAAATCAATTATAATTAAGCAGGCAGGAGAAGAACTCCGTATTTCGAAGGAAATGAAACTTTCTACAGATCGAGGCCGAATTGAAGCGAAAATTCTGGGTATTCAGGGTAAAGCAGCACCGGGACTGGTGCCGGAAGTATATTTATATGATAACGTAATGTGTGCAATGCTAATGCAGGATATGGTAGGACATACCATGATGCGTACCGGATTAATGCAACATGAAACCTATCCGTTGTTTGCAGAACATATTAGCACCTTCCTTGTAAATTCACTTCTTTTATCTACAGATGTAGTAATGGGACATAAAGCAAAAAAAGAATATGTAAAATCTTTTATCAATCCGGATTTATGTGAAATTAGTGAGGATTTGGTTTATAGTGAACCGTTTATGGATTACAACCACCGAAACAATGTATTTCCTCCCAATGCCGAATTTGTAAAAAAAGAATTATATGAGGATAAAAAGCTTCACTTAGAAGCTGCGAAATGTAAATTTGATTTTATGAACCATGCACAGGCATTGATTCATGGGGATTTACATACGGGTTCTATTTTTATTAACCAAGAGCATACTTACGTATTTGATCCGGAGTTTGCATTTTATGCTCCTATGGGATATGACATTGGAAACATCATTGCCAATATGTTTTTTGCATGGTGCAATGGAGATGCAGTCATGGAAGACGGAGCAGAAAAAGATAAGTTTTGTGGATGGGTTCTAGATACCATAGAAGAGATTGTGGATAAATTCATTGCCAAGTTTAAAGTATCTTTTCAGGAAAATGTTACGGATCCCATGGCAAAAACAGAAGGATTTATGGAGTGGTATCTGGACACCGTTCTTAGAGATACGGCTGGGGTTGCAGGTTTCGAATCCATTCGTCGTGTGGTAGGAATGGCCAATGTAAAGGATATTACAGGAATTCAAGAGGAAACAAAACGTGGCCGAGCAGAAAAAATTGTGATTACACTGGCTAAAAATTATATTATGAACCGAGAAGTATCTTTTAAAAAAGGTGCAGATTACCGCAGCGCCATTCAAGATGCAATCAATCAGTTCTAAAAAAGGAGACATAAGACATGGCAAAGAAAAAAATACTAGACTATGAAACGGTGGCATTGGATGATGAAAAAAATGCCCTTGTGATTATCGATCAGACAAAACTGCCTTATGAAATAGAAATAATATCACTTACCGTGCAGGAAGATATATGGAGAGCCATTTACCTTTTACAGGTAAGAGGAGCACCGGCAATTGGTGTTGCAGCAGCAATTGGTGTTTACCTTGCAGGCAGAGAAATTGAAGCTTCGGATATGAACGAATATTATGAAAAGTTTAAAAAAGCAAAAGAATATCTTGCTTCGGCCCGTCCAACCGCCGTGAACCTTTTCTGGGCACTTAATCGTATGGAAGATGTAGTAAAAGAAAATATGGATAAGACACCGGAAGAAGTAAAGAAACTGCTCCATGATGAGGCAGTTGAAATTCGAAATGAAGATATTTGGGTATGCACCCAGATTGGGGAAAATGCGTTAACACTTGTAAAACCAGGAGATGGACTTCTAACCCACTGCAATGCAGGACAGCTGGCGACGGTGAAGTATGGTACCGCTACTGCTCCCATGTACTTAGGACAAGAGAGGGGATACCACTTCCGTATCTTTGCGGATGAAACCAGACCCCTTCTTCAAGGGGCAAGACTGACGGCCTTTGAATTGCATGATTCCGGTCTTGACGTTACTTTAATTTGTGATAATATGTCGGCTTCGGTTATGAAAAATGGCTGGATCGATGCTGTGTTTGTAGGATGTGACCGTGTGGCAGCAAATGGAGATACGGCAAACAAAATTGGAACGAGTGTCGTTGCTACCGTAGCAAAGCGCTATCAGGTACCGGTTTATATTTGCGCTCCAACTTCTACCATTGACTTGGATACGTTGACGGGAGAAGACATTCATATAGAAGAAAGACCGGCAGAAGAAATAACAGAAATGTGGTACAAAGAACGTATGGCACCGGAGGGTGTAAAGGTATTTAATCCATGCTTTGATGTAACGGATCATGATTTAATTGCCGGAATTGTAACCGAATATGGAATTGCAAAACCGCCTTATTCACAGTCTTTAATTGAAATTTTCAAAAAGAAGAAGGAAGCTTTAGCGAACCATGTAAAATAGTTCAATAAATAAGGAGCGGATTTCGATCCGCTCCTTATTGTATCCTTGCTGACTTACGAGATAAATTAACAAAAAATAAAATTTGTGTTTTTTTTCAACAAAAAGCTCTTCCACTCTTGATTTAAGACCTTATCCGTAACAATGCCGGTAAGATTATCAAAATTACAAATATGGATAAAAGAAGTCTTATCAAATTTAGAATAGTCGGCAATCAGATAGATTTCATTGCTGCGGTTTAATAATTTCTGGCGAATCATGGCCATTCCTTCTGAGGAATCTGTGATTCCGTGTTCCATAGAAAGAGAACGGCAGGACATAAAAGTTTTATCTAAATAAAGACTGTCCAATGCCTGAATGGTGGAATTTCCCTGAAAGGCTTTGTGTTCTCGGGATAAGGTTCCGCCAATGCAAACCAGGCGAATGTTATCCAAGTCAGAAAGCTGGTCAATAATAAGTAGAGAGTTGGTAACAACAGTGAGCCGCATATCACAAATTGCCCTTGCAACAAAAAGTGCGGTTGTAGAAGCGTCTAGGAAGATAGAATCCCCATTATGAATTAATTTTCGGCATTCCTTAGCAATGGCATCCTTACTCTTCGTATAGGCTACTTCTCGAAGCTCAAGGTTTACGTTATTTTCTACACCGGATTGAATGAAAGCGCCTCCATAAGTTCTGGTCAAGAAACCTTCATCTTCCAGAGACTTTAGATCCCGGCGAATGGTTTCTTCAGTTACATCAAAGGTTTTAGAAAGCTCAATAACCGTAATACTTTTTCGCTCAATTAAAATATCTTTTATTTTATTTTTTCTTGTAACGGCTAACATAATATTCTCCTTTAAAGTGATTATATACACAAATTATACATGATTTTTCATAAAAAAGCAAATAAAAGAAGAAAAACAAAAGAGAAATAAAACAAAACAAAAATAAAACAACATGAAATATTGACAAAACAACATAAAGAAAGTACAATAAAAGGTAGAAAGAGGTGAAGAATGTGGTAACAATCAAGGGAAAACAATATATGTCAGATTTTGAAGCAAAGAAAGCAATCCTTGAAGTAGGTAAAAGAATGTATCAAAAAGGATTTGTTGCTGCAAATGATGGAAATATAAGTTGTAAAGTTGGACCGGACACGTTATGGACAACTTGTACCGGAGTATCAAAAGGCTTTATGACGCTGGATATGTTAGTAAAAATGAATACAAGTGGAAAGATTTTAATGGGTTCCAGGAAACCCTCTTCGGAAGTGAAAATGCATTTAAGAGTATACGAAGAGAATCCGGAAGTTATGGCAGTTACCCATGCACACCCGCCAATAGCAACCTCATTTGCAATTGCCGGAATTAGTCTGGATAAGGCAGTGCTGCCGGAAGCAGTGGTACAGTTAGGAACGGTTCCCATTGCAAAATATGCAACCCCAAGCACCCAGGAAGTACCGGATTCCATTGCTCCATTTTGCAAAGAATATAATGGAGTTTTGCTTGCCAATCATGGAGCCCTAAGCTGGGGAAAAGACATTATGGAAGCCTTTTATCGATTGGAATCCATGGAATACTATGCAACCATTCTTATGTATACCGGTAACATTATTGGAAAACAAAATGAACTGTCTTGTAAACAGGTAAGTGATTTGCTCACCATTCGAAAGCAATTGGGAATTCTGGGGGGCGGCACACCAAACTGCACCATGGAGGCATCCAATCAGGAAAACGTCATATCTACGGAAAAGAAATCGGAACTTACTTTAAAAGGAGTGACCCCATTGGTTAGACCAACCAGGGAAGGTGTTTCTTGTGGCGGTGAGGGCATTTTGGAAAAACAAGGGAATGGGGAGACTTTCAATAAGTCAAAAGCCGAAATTATAGAAGAAGTAGTACGAAGAGTAGCACAACAGTTGAATGCATAGAAATAGGAGGAACGGAACGTTGGAAGCAAGAGACATTGAATACATTGTGAAACAGGTTCTTTCCAATATTGATTTAAGTCAAATCAATACAGGTATTTATAATACTCCATCCGGCCAGGGAAAATCCAAAGGGGATTATGGTGTATTTGATCGTGTGGAAGATGCCATTGATGCGGCTTATGAAGCACAAAAAAAATACTTGGAGCAGTGTTGTATCGAAGACAGAAGCCGAATCATTCAGGAGATACGAAAAGTATCCAGAGAACATGTAAAAGAATTTGCCCGCATGATTGTTGACGAATCCGGTATGGGATGTTATGAAGATAAAATAGAAAAGAACCTGGCCGTTATAAATAATACGCCGGGAACAGAATGCCTGACAACCGATGCGATTTCCGGAGATGCCGGACTCATGTTGGAAGAGTATGCGCCCTTTGGTTTAATTGGAGCCATTACACCGGTAACCAATCCAACAGAAACCATAATTAACAATACAATCAGCATGATAGCAGGTGGAAACTCCGTTGTTTTTAACGTACATCCATCCGCAAAAAAGGTATGTGCACACTGCCTGCGAATTTTAAATAGAACCATTCTTGAAAACGGAGGACCGGCAGATTTGATTACCATGGCAAAAGAACCCACCATGGAGAATGTGCAGGTAATATCACAGAGTCCCAAGGTACGCCTTATGGTTGGAACGGGAGGAATGCCAATGGTAAATGCATTGCTACGCTCCGGAAAAAAGACCATTGGAGCCGGAGCCGGTAATCCACCCGTGGTGGTAGATGACACAGCGGATCTTACCTTGGCAGCAAAAGAAATTTATAGAGGTGCCTCTTTTGACAACAATCTTTTATGCCTTGCAGAAAAAGAGGTTTTTGTAATGGAAACCGTGGCAAATGAGCTGATCCAGAAGATGGTACAGGAAGGTGCGTATCTTTTAAGCCCATCGGAACTTTGTAAAATTCTGGAACTTGTCTTTCTCAAGGATGAAAAAGGATATCATGTGAACAAAAAATGGGTTGGAAAAGATGCTTCTAAAATGTTGGAACAGATCGGAATTAACCGCCCGGAAGTCCGGCTGCTAATTTGTGAAACGAAAGGGGATCACCCATTTGTACTGGTGGAACAGCTTATGCCGGTACTGCCTATTGTGAGATGCCGCACGTTTGAAGAAGCGGTGGAAGGTGCCTATATTGCAGAATCAGGAAATCGCCATACGGCATCTATGTTTTCTAAGAATGTAGACAACATGACACAGTTTGCCAGAAAGATTGAAACGACTATTTTCGTAAAAAATGGTGCAACTTTAAAAGGAATTGGAATTGGTGGAAATGGACATACCACCATGACAATAGCAGGACCAACCGGTGAAGGAATTACCTGTGCCAAATCCTTTACCAGAAGAAGAAGATGTATGCTGGCAGATGGTGGTTTTCGAATTATATAAGATAAGGCGGTGCCAATATGGCAATTGGATTTTTAGAATGTGCAGGATATGGGGCTTTATTATATGCCATGGATAAAGCTTGTAAGGCAACCGATATAAGAATACTAGGCATTGATACCATTAATCCAAAAGATACCAGTGCATGGATACCATTAACGGCACAAGTAAAGTTCGAAGGAACGGTTTCGCAAATTAAAATTGCGGTGGAAGTGGCCAAAGAGGCGGCACTTCAAATCAACGAAGAACAGGAAGTGGTAACTGCGGTGATAGAACGACCATATGATGGCACCCAGGAACTTGCAAAGATATCAAAAGTAAAATTCTAGGAGGATAAAATAATGTCAGCAATAGGAATGATCGAAACAAGAGGATTAACCGCTTCTATCGAAGCAGCAGATGCTATGCTAAAGGCAGCAGATGTAGAATTAGTAGGAACAGAAAAGATTGGATCAGGTTTAGTAACGGTGATTGTAAAGGGAGAAGTCGGAGCCGTAAAAGCGGCAACAGAGTCAGGTCAGGAAGCAGCTTCCAGACTTGGAGAACTGGTAGCCGTTCATGTAATTCCACGTCCACATGCAGATATTGCAAAAATTCTTCCTGCCATTATTTAATGGCTCCATTAAATAACAGATAGGATGTGATGAGGTTGAAAGTAGATGCAATTGGAGTGGTGGAAGTCAATTATTATTCCAATGCCGTTGTGGTTTTGGATGAAATGCTGAAGGCATCACAGGTAGAACTGGTGAGCTGCCATAAAAGATTGGGTGGCCGTATGGTACATACGGTAATCAGCGGAAAAACATCATCCGTTGACGCTGCAATTGACGCAGCACAAAAATCGAAGGCTAAAGTGGGAGATAATAATGTTAAGGTTGCAATTACAATCAGCAATCCACATCCCGAAGTAATAAAACTTATGAATTTATTAGAAAAAAAATTAGTAAAAATGGAAGGAGAGGAAGAATAAAATGGCAGAAGTAAAAACAACGGAAACCAAAACAAATGTAAAAGCAGATCGGAAGTTAAGTGCACTGGGAATGGTTGAAACAAGAGGACTGGTAGCTTCTATTGAAGCAGCAGATGCCATGCTGAAAGCGGCAGATGTGGAGCTGATTGGCATGGAAAAAATCGGTTCCGGACTGGTAACGGTTATGGTACAAGGAGAAGTAGGAGCCGTGAAGGCAGCTGTAGAATCAGGAGAAGAAGCAGCCTCCAAACTTGGAGAACTGGTAGCGGTACATGTAATTCCAAGACCCCATGGCAATATTGGCTCCATCCTTCCCTGCTTACAATAAGGGAGTAGTACCTTATGGACAATAAAGAAAAAATAGTGGAACAAGTAGCCGATCTTGTCATTGACATGATAGGAGAACTGGAAAGCAATCCCTATGAAATCCCGGTTGGAATATCAGCCCGCCATATTCATCTTACAAAAGAAGCGGTTTATACTCTTTTTGGAAGAGGGCATTCCCTGACTTTTTTTAAGAAGTTAAGCCAGCCGGGACAGTTTGCAGCAGCAGAACAGGTACAGGTGATAGGCCCGGGAGGCAGCATTTCCAAAGTTCGTATTTTAGGCCCGGAACGTTCGGCCTGCCAGGTGGAGATTGCAAACTCAGATGGAAGAACACTGGGGCTGACAGCTCCGGTTCTCTCTTCCGGCGTTACAATGGGAACGCCGGGACTTCGGTTGGTAGGACCGGCAGGAGAGCTTACGCTTAAAAGCGGTGTCATAATAGCAGAACGCCATGTGCATATGAGCCCCGCAGACGCCAAATGGTTTGCTGTTAAGAATGGGCAGAAAGTAAGAATTGCAGTATCGGGACCCAAGGCCGGAATCATGGAAAAAGTTACCATTCGGGTGGATGAATCGTATCGGTTGGACTTTCACATTGATACCGATGATGCCAATGCGTTTCTGCTCCAGCAAGGCAATAAAGTAAGCTTGATTTAGAAGTCGTTAAAGCGGCAGACAGGAGCAGTTATGATACTAGGAACCGTAAAAGGCAATATAGTTTCTACGAGAAAATGCAGTAACCTGGTGGGATTTAAGTTATTACTCATTGAACCCTATTATGGAAATAAAGCAGAAATATTTGTAGCTGCAGATACCATGGGTGCAGGAATTGGTGAGCTTGTGCTGGTAACAACGGATAATACCACACAGTATGCAATTGACCGTTTGGCTCCCATTGATGCTTTTGTAGTGGGAATTGTAGATGCACCACCGCAGCTATAGAAAAGAAAGAATATACGACCGCATCTATATTGGTAGTTTCCATGGGATGCGGTCCTTTTATTTATGCAATAGGAAAGTACTCCTATTCCATAAAAACGCTCCGCTGTGGGTGCGCACGCTGTGCTAAGGAATATGGTCACTGA
>JAVXEO010000038.1:1707-23888 GCA_036658435.1 Acetivibrio sp. | reverse complement strand
TATTACATAAAAACGCTCCGCTGTGGGTGCGCACGCCGCGCTAAGGAACATGCTTACTGAAGTGACCATGCTTTGACGCGAGAGTCTGCAAAGCAGACTCTTTATCCAAATTAACGGTGAAATTAATTAAGGGAGAAATACAACATGAAGTTTAAATATAAAAAGATGATAGTGACGATAACAATGGGAACGATGCTGATTGGGTTTGCCATATTTTCCACAGTAACACCAAAATCAAGTACTGTAAATAAAAAATCAAAGATAAAGACAGAGGAAGTATTGCCAAGTCCAATACCCCAGGTGAAGGAAATAGAAGCTGTGGATACTTCCAAGATACAAAAAGACTTAAATCCGCAGGTAACTCAGGTCGTAAAGGATTATTTACTAGCCAGCGTAAACTGTGATATGGATGCACTGGAAGAAACCGTAAATAATATCAGCATGGTAGATGAAAAAGAATTGCAATTAAAGTATGAATTTGTAGAAGGAGTTAGTAATATTGAATGCTATATGATTCCGGCGCCATCAGAGGGTGGCTATTTGGTTTATATTTACCGGGATTTAAAGATTAAAGATGTGGAAACATTAGCACCGGGATTAAGCCGTGTTTATGTGGCAGTGGGTGCGGACGGAAACTATCGCATATTTTTTGGAGCGGATACCGGATTAGAGAGTTTTATTAATCAAACAGACCAAACAAAAGAAGTAAAAGAATTGGTAGAAAAAGTAAATAAAAAGATGGAGGAAGCCATTAGTGTAGATGCAGATCTAAGCTCTTTTATTGAAAAGATCACAACTACCGTAAAAGAAGAAAAAAATAAGAAACAATAGGGAGAGCAAAGAGTATTATGTGGACTAGAAGTGAATTGAAATTAAATGCGAAAAACGTGTTAAGGCGTACATACTGGACCGGATTTGCAGTGTGCTTAATTGGAGGACTGTTAGCGGGTGTTGCCTATTCTCCAACTACCTTACAGACCTTTCAGATTCAGTTTAATATACAATTTCCCCTGGCCGTGGTTTCCTTGGTGGGAATCATCAGTCTGCTGTTTTCTGTTTTTATTGTAGCACCACTGGCAGTGGGAATGAACGGATTTTTTATGAGGAGTCGTGAATATGACGTTTCTAGTGGAAAGATATTTTCTTTCTTTTCCAATAAAAATTATGGGAATATTATTATAACCATGTTCCTAAAAAGCATATTTCAGTATCTTTGGACTTTACTTTTGATTATTCCGGGAATTATAAAAGGATTTGAGTATTATTTTATTCCCTACATTCTTGCAGAAAACCCAGCACTGGATAATAAACGTATTTTTGAGTTAAGTAAAAGAATGACAGATGGAATTAAATTTAAGATATTTGTACTGCAGCTTTCTTTTTTTGGATGGAACCTGCTGGGAATGCTGGCTTGCTGTGTAGGAACTTACTTTGTAGCTCCTTATATTTCTGCAACTTTTGCAGAATTGTATGCTGCACAAAGAATGGAAGCGCTGACAAGTGGAATCGCTACGGAACAGGAACTTTGCGGTTTTTTGTCAGATGAAATATAAAAAACAGCAAAAATGGCATGGTTATTAAAAGAAACGTTAGGGCAGATTTCCGTGGAGGTCTGTCTTTTCTATTACCTTAATGGAAAAAGATAGGAAGGAAAGACTGAAATTATGGAAGAAACCAGAATTAACAAATATTTAAGTGATGCGGGCGTCTGCTCTCGAAGACAGGCAGATCGTTTGCTGGAAGAGGGCCGTATCTTTGTAAATGGTGAAAAAGCGGTGATGGGAATGAAGGTTACCTTGAACTCTCAAATAGAAATAGATGGAAAATTAATCCAAAAGGAAGAAAAAAAAGTGCTGATTGCCTATAATAAGCCAAAGGGAATTGTATGCACTACCAGTAAAGAGGATAAAGATAATATTGTGGATTATATTGGATATGATAAGCGAATTTATCCAATTGGAAGACTGGATAAAGAATCAGAAGGATTAATTTTATTAACCAATCAAGGCGAATTGGCAGACAAGATTCTACGTGGAAGCAATTATCATGAAAAAGAGTATATTGTGGAAGTAAATAAAAAAATGACAAAGGCCTTTATAAAGGGAATGCAGGAAGGGGTACCTATTCTTGAAACCATTACAAGACCTTGTGTTCTTAAACCTATGGACGATTATACATTTCGTATTATTCTGACCCAGGGACTCAATCGCCAGATTCGTAGAATGTGCGAATATTTTGGCTACCGTGTAGAAAAACTAAAAAGAGTTCGTATTATGAATATTACCCTTGGAAACTTAAAGACAGGTACCTACCGCAATGTTACTTCTGAGGAATGGAAGGAGTTAGAAGGATTGACCCAAAAAGAAGAGGCTAAGGAGGGTAAAAGATAGATGGATAAGAGAAATCGAATGAAAGAACTGGTAACTCTTTTAAATGAAGCCGGAAAGACCTATTATCAAGAGGCAAAAGAGATTATGAGTAATCTTGAATATGATGCACTGTATGAGGAACTGCTTACTCTTGAGAAGGAAGAAGGATGTGTACTTTCCAATAGTCCCACGGTTCAGGTAGGATATGAAGTTTTAAGCGAACTCCCCAAGGAAAAACATGAGTCAGCAATGCTTTCTCTGGATAAAACCAAGGATAGAGAAGTGCTGAAGGCATGGCTGGGAGATAAAACCGGAGTTCTTTCCTGGAAACTGGATGGTTTAACGATTGTCTTAACCTATGAGGATGGAAAACTTTTAAAGGCAGTAACCAGAGGAAATGGGGAAATTGGAGAGGTTATTACAAACAATGCAAAGGTTTTTAAAAATATTCCAACCCAGATTCCTTTTCATGGAAATTTAGTGCTCCGAGGGGAAGCGGTTATTAAGTATTCGGATTTTGAAAAGATGAACCAGGAGATTCAGGAGATAGATGCAAAGTATAAAAATCCGCGCAACTTGTGCAGCGGCTCTGTAAGGCAGTTGAACAATGAAATAACCGCAAAAAGAAAGGTTCATTTTTTTGCCTTTTCTTTGGTGAGTGCCGAAGGTATGGATTTTCACAATTCAGTGGAGGAGCAAAGAAAATGGCTTTCTTTTATGGGGTTTGATGTGGTGGAAGGAAAGGTGGTCACAGGGGAGACTATTTTAGAAACCGTGCAATGGTTTCAGGATACCATTTTAAATAATGATTTTCCATCGGATGGCTTAGTACTGATTTATGAAGATCTGGAATATGGACGTTCTCTGGGAAGAACCTCCAAGTTCCCCAGAGACTCCATAGCATTCAAATGGGTGGATGAAATTAAGGAAACTCATTTGCTGGAGGTAGAGTGGAGCGCATCACGTACGGGGCTGATTAATCCGGTTGCAATATTTGAACCGGTAGAGTTGGAAGGAACCACCGTCAGTCGTGCAAGTCTCCATAATATTAGTATTATGGAGGGACTGAAACTGGGAATTGGTGATATAATAGAGGTATATAAAGCCAACATGATTATTCCTCAGCTGGCAGAAAATAAAACAAAAAGCGGAAAAATGGAAATTCCGAAGTGGTGTCCGGTTTGCGGAGGGAAGACGAAGATCAATCAGGACAATGGAGTTAAAGTTTTAATTTGTCCCAACGAAAAATGTTTGGCAAAGCAGATCAAGCTATTTACTCATTTTGTTGGAAGGGACGCTATGAATATTGAAGGACTTTCCGAAGCTACCATTGAAAAATTAATTGGAAAAGGAATGATTAAGGAACTGGCGGACTTATATAAATTGGAGCGCTACCAAGAAGAAATAGTAAAAATGGAAGGATTTGGAGAAAAATCCTATGGAAATCTTATTGCTTCCTTAAAAAAATCAAAAGAGGTCGTATTATCTAAGTTAATTTATAGTTTAGGAATACCCAATGTAGGCCTGTCGAATGCAAAATTAATTTGTAAATACATGGAGGATGATTTTGATAAAATCAGAAGAGCCAAGGTGGAAGATTTAACGTCTATTCCGGGGATTGGACAGGTAATCGCACAGTTTTTTGTGGACTATTTTCAGGAAACCGAAAATAGCCGTATGGTAGAGGATCTTTTAGAGGTGGTTAAGATTGTAAAGGAAGAAAGCACGGAAATACAAAGTTTTGCAGGCGTAAATTTTGTAATTACCGGATCTTTGGAACACTTTTTAAATCGGATGGAGCTAAAAGAAAAGATTGAGAGCAAAGGTGGAAAAGTGACAGGAAGTGTAACCTCTAAAACAAATTATCTTATTAATAATGATAATCTATCCGGTTCTTCAAAGAATAAAAAAGCAAAGGAACTTGGAGTTTCCATTATTACAGAAGAAGAATTTTTGAAGCTATGTGGAAACTAAGAAAGGAAGAGAACTATGCCAATTAAAGTACACAATAACCTTCCGGCTAAAAAGATACTGGAAGACGAAAACATCTTTGTTATGGATGAAACCAGAGCTCTCAAGCAGGACATCCGCCCCTTGGAAATTGGAATTTTAAATCTGATGCCCTTAAAAGAGGAAACGGAAGTGCAGCTGCTTCGAAGCCTTTCCAATACCCCCCTTCAGGTAGATGTAACTTTTTTAACCACGGCCAGTTATACCGGACGAAACACACCAACCAGTCATTTGGACAAGTTTTACCAAACCTATGATGATATTAAAGGGAAAAAACTAGATGGATTAATTATAACCGGAGCACCGGTGGAACAAATGAAGTTTGAAGAGGTAGAGTACTGGGATGAACTTCAGAAAATTATGGAATGGTCAAAGACGCACGTTACGTCGACCCTGCATATTTGCTGGGGAGCACAGGCCGGACTATATTATCATTATGGGGTGCAAAAGCATTTATTATCGGATAAGATGTTTGGCATATATGAACATAAGGTAAACCATAGAAAATGTCCTTTGGTGCGTGGATTCGATGATTATTTTTATGCACCTCATTCAAGACATACCGGAGTGAGTAAAGAGGATATTGAAAATTGTAAAGAACTGACGATTCTTGCAGAATCAAAAGAAGCCGGTGTCTTTATTGTAATTGATGAAGAAAAAAAGCAGGTTTTTGTTTTGGGACATCCGGAGTATGACCGTCTGACACTTAATAAAGAGTATAAAAGAGATTTTGAAAAAGGACTTCCCATAGAGGTGCCAAACAATTATTATCCGGAGGATAACCCACAGTTAAGGCCCAGAATGCAATGGCGTGCCCATGCAAATACGCTGTATACAAACTGGCTGAATTATTATGTGTACCAGGCAACACCTTATGATTTATAGAAGATTATAAAGCAAGAGGAGAGAAAAATATTTGCTCTAATACGACCAAAGAAAGACAGGGGGAATGAATATGAAAAAAATCCTAAAAACAATTGCAGTGGTAAGTGTGATTATGCTGGTACTTTTGGGAACGGGAGCTTTTTTTCTATATAGAAGCTACAATGAAAAAGAAAAAGCAGAAAAAAAAGTGATGCAGGAAGAACGAGATATGCAGGTGTATGGCATAAAAAAAGAAAAGATAACGGAGGATGAAATTTTTCCCCTTTATCTTTCTGGAGATGAAAAAAATGTAAAAACGTTCTCTTTTTCTAAAACAGAAGATATTTATAATGTGAAAAAATCAAAAGAAGTGAAAGAAAAATTAGATGATTTTAAGAAAAAAAATAAATATCCTCTAGAAAATTGCTTATGGGTCTACAATCCATTTGGAACCCATGAGCTGTCACTTTATCTATATTTTGAACCGAGACAAGTGGTAAGTCTGCGATATACCATACATATTGAAGATGAGGATATTCCGGATTATACAAGAACAGCTGAAGTTAATAAGAAATTAGCCGAAGATAAGAAGCTGGAATGCACCATCACAGGACTGGTTCCAGGTGTTAAAAATTATATTATAGTAAAACTTTATGATACCAAAGGAAACCAGGTAAAGAGAATGGTTTATTCGATTACACCACCGGAACTAGAAGGAAAGGTTCCAAGTAAATTAATACGTAAGGACGGATCCAGTCTGGCAGAAATGTCAAATGGACTTTATCTATTTTTGGGATATGATACAGAAAATAAAAAAATAAAAAAGAAAATATATTTATATGACAATTCCGGAATCATAAGAGGAACCATTCCTTTAGTAAAGGATCAGGCAAACCGTGTTTCTTATATTCATGACCACTTATTTTATAATTACAGTGATACCGGTTTTGCAGAAGTTTCTTCTTTGGGGCAGGTTATGAAAACCTATGAAGTAAAGGGTTATACTTTGGCAAAAGATTATGTATATGATGGGTTTGGAAGTATTCTTTCCATTGCCAGCAAAAAAGGATGTAAGACAATAGAAGATCAGGTGATTTCTTTAAACTTAAATACAGGAAAAACAAAGCGTTTGATAGATATGGGAACCTTACTAAAAAAAGTGAAAGAAAATGAAAAAAACAAAGAGGATTGGATTGGACTTAACTCTATTATTTGGGCGGGAAGCGATTCGATTATTATCAGTGCAGGAGAAATTTCAGGAATCTTTAAAATAAATAACATCTCAAGTGTAAAACCATCCCTACAGTATGTAATAGGCGATAAGCCACTGCTGAAGAAGAAGGGAATCAAAAAGAAATTTTATGCAAAGTATGAAGCAGATACCAACCAAAATGCACTGAAAGAAGAACCTTTTTTATCCCAATATGGTCAGAGTAATGTGCAGTATAGTACAACACAAAACAATGCTCCTACCCAGTACTACTTAACCATGTTTAATAATAACTATAATAAGAGCAAAGAGAAAACTTCCTATTATTATAAGTATTATATAGATGAGGATGGAAAAACCTATGACTTGGCAGAATCCTTTAAGGTGCCATTTTCCACCATTGAAAGCAGTGTGCAGGAATACAAGGAAAATCTCATTGTAAATTCAGGAACAAATGCTTCCTTAGGGGAGTACGATACAAAGGGAGTACTGATTCAGGAATTAATTTATCCGGTAGAGACCTTTACTTATCGAATATGGAAAGAGGAATTTAAAAATTTTTGGTTTTCATAGGACAAGAAACCTTGCTATTGTTAAAAGAATCTCATATAATAGTAGGAAGAAGAAAGTAGTACCATTACGAAAGGAAGGTTTAAATTTATGAACAAATTGGAATTACAGAAAACAGCCAATGAAATACGTAAAGGAATTGTAACAGCCGTTCACAGTGCAAAGTCAGGACATCCAGGTGGCTCTCTTTCCGCAACCGATATTTTTACATATTTGTATTTTGAGGAAATGAATATTGATCCAAAAGATCCAAAGAAAGAGGAAAGAGACCGTTTTGTATTATCAAAAGGCCACGTTGCTCCGGGACTATATTCAACCCTTGCCAATAGAGGATTTTTTCCTGTGGAAGATTTAAAGACACTTCGTCATGTAGGTTCCTATCTTCAGGGACATCCGGATATGAAGCACATTCCGGGAGTGGATATGTCAAGTGGCTCCTTAGGACAGGGAGTATCGGTAGCAGCCGGTATGGCACTTTCTGCAAAGATGGATAAGAAAGACTATCGTGTATACACACTTTGCGGAGATGGTGAAATACAGGAAGGCCAGATTTGGGAAGCAGCGATGTTTGCAGGGCACCGTAAATTGGACAATCTTGTTGTGATTGTAGATAATAATGGGCTGCAGATTGATGGAAGTATAGAGGATGTATGCTCCCCTTACCCAATTGATAAGAAATTTGAAGCTTTTAATTTTCATGTAATTAATGTGGATGCACATAATTTTGATGACTTAGACCGGGCATTTAAAGAAGCCAAAGAAACAAAGGGCAAGCCTACGGCTATTATAGCAAAAAGTGTAAAAGGAAAAGGCGTATCCTTTATGGAGAACCAGGCTTCCTGGCATGGTGCAGCTCCAAACGATGAACAATATGAAGTTGCCATGAAAGATTTAGAGAAAGTGGGGGAAGCATTATGTCAGAAATAAAGAATACAACGGCAAAAAAAATAGCAACCAGAGAAAGTTATGGAAATGCTTTGGCTGAATTTGGAGAAAAGTATCCGGAACTGGTAGTTTTAGATGCAGATTTGGCTGCAGCAACAAAAACCGGTGTATTTAAAAAGGCATTTCCTGAAAGGCATATAGACTGTGGAATTGCAGAATGTAATATGATGGGAATAGCAGCTGGGCTTGCTACAACAGGAAAGATTCCATTTGCCAGTACCTTTGCCATGTTTGCAGCCGGACGTGCTTTTGAACAGGTTCGGAATGCCATAGGATATCCCAAGTTAAATGTTAAAATTGGTGCTACCCATGCGGGTATTTCGGTAGGGGAAGACGGTGCTACCCACCAGTGCAATGAAGATATTGCATTAATGAGAACCATTCCCGGAATGGTAGTCATTAATCCGGCAGATGACATTGAAGCAAGAGCTGCAGTAGAGGCTGCCATTCAGTACTATGGACCGGTATACCTGCGTTTTGGAAGACTGGCAACTCCTATAATCAATGACAGCCCGGATTATAAATTTGAAATTGGTAAGGGTGTTACACTGAGAGAAGGAAAAGACCTTACGATTGTGGCTACCGGATTGTGTGTAGCGGAATCGTTAGCTGCCGCGGAAAAATTAGCCGAGGAAGGCATAGAAGCAAAGGTAATTAACATTCATACGATTAAACCTTTGGATGAAGAACGAATTGTTGCAGCCGCAAAAGAAAGTGGAAAAGTGTTTACGGTAGAAGAACATTCTGTAATTGGCGGTCTGGGAAGTGCAGTGTGTGACTGCTTAAGTGAAAAAGCACCAACGCAGGTTCATAAAATTGGAATTCAGGATACCTATGGAGAATCCGGACCGGCTGCCGAACTAATTAAAAAGTACGGTCTTGATGCACAGGGCATTTATACACAAATCAAGAAGTTTTTATAAAAAAAGATAACAAAAGAAGAAAAAACAGAACAATAAATACACGATAAACTTTTTGAATGAAAGTGTATCGTGAGAGGGTAACAAAGACATAGACTGAGAAAATAAGATTACATTTCTAAATCAAGAAAAGATAAGATGCTGGAAAGAAACCTCTGGAAACAAAAAGAAATGGTTCATTTTTGTTTTAGGAGGTTTCTTTCTTGTATTTTAACTATAAAAATGATAAAATAAAACAAAATACGTGTACTAAAACAGATTTAAAAGAACTAAGAGTATAATTTTCTGGGATGATAAGTAAAAGAATGGAGAAAAAACATGATACAAACGGTAAAGATGAATCTTGATGATGGAAAAGAACTTGCAATCTTATCGAAAGCACTTTCTGTGGAGACGCGGATTGAAATGTTGAAACAGCTTAGGCACAAGGATTTGAATATTAATGAATTGGCAGAGGCACTGAGTATTCCGGCATCTTCGGCGGCGGCACATGTAAAAGTACTAGAGGAGGCAGGGCTGATTAAGTCAGAACTTCAGCCGGGGGTACGTGGTTCCATGAAGGTGTGTACCATTGCCATTGATCATATTTATGTGGAAGTTAATACCCAGGAGGTGTCCGGACAGGAAATGGAAACCATTCGCATGCCCATTGGGAGCTATGTAGATTATAAAGTAACCCCAACCTGTGGAATTGTAGGAGGAAAGGGCCCCATTGGGGAAGAGGATGAACCCCGTAGTTTTTATTTGCCCGAGCGTTTAGAAGCCAAACTCTTATGGTTTGGAGAAGGATATGTAGAATACCGTTTTCCGAATCATTTTTTAAAAGAAAGAAAAGAAAAGCAGATAGAAATATCCGCAGAGATTTGTTCCGAAGACCATGAATATAATTTAGACTATCCATCGGACATTACCCTATGGGTAAATGGAGAGGAAAGTGGAACCTGGACTTCACCAAGCGACTTTGGAGGTAGAAGAGGAACGCAAAATCCCGACTGGTGGCCGGATAAAAACACCCAGTATGGGATTCTAAAGACGTGGAAAATCAATAAAAAAGGAACCTATTTAGATGAAGAAAAAATAAGTGAAAAAAAAATAGAAGCATATCATCTTTATGAAAAGGAATATATTTCAGTTCGAATTGGAATAAAAGAAGATGCAAAAAACAAAGGAGGAGTGAATCTTTTTGGAGAGGGTTTTGGTGATTACGCACAGAATATCGTGATGCGGATATCCTTTGATACTTGATGTGAAAATCCAAGTATTTTATGCTTTACTTTTTAAAAATATCGTGATACTATTAAGAAAGAAACATAAAACGTGTAATATAACATAAAAAGTAGAATAAAAAGACAGAACCATCATAAAAAATAAAAATGCGAAGGAGGAAACAAAATGAAACAGGAATTATTGGATAAATTTGAATCTATTTTTGGAAAAGCAGAAGAGGCAGAAGTATACTTTGCACCGGGCCGGGTGAATTTGATTGGTGAGCACACAGACTATAATGGCGGGCATGTTTTTCCCTGTGCACTTACCATTGGAACCTATGGAGTTGCAAGAAAAAGAACAGATAAAATCCTTCGCTTTTATTCCATGAACTTTGAACATCTGGGTATTTTAGAATCTTCCATAGAGGGTCTTACCTATAAAAAAGAGGATGACTGGACGAACTACCCCAAAGGGGTAATATGGACAATGCAGGAGAAAGGATATACGATAGATTCCGGGATGGATGTTTTATTTTTTGGAAATATTCCCAATGGTTCCGGATTATCTTCCTCTGCCTCCATTGAAGTTTTAACCGCCTTTATTTTGAAAAATATGTTTGCATTAGAGGCGAGTCTGGTAGACCTTGCATTAATAGGACAGTATGGGGAAAATCATTTTAACGGTGTGAACTGTGGAATTATGGACCAGTTTGCCATTGCTATGGGAAAAGAAAACCAGGCTATTTTTTTAGATACAGCCAATCTGTCTTATGAGTATGCACCCATTCAATTGGAAAATGCTAAGATTGTGATTTTGAATACAAATAAGAAGAGAGGTCTTGGGGATTCAAAGTACAACGAAAGAAGAAGTGAATGCGAAGAAGCCCTAAAAGAACTGCAAACCGTGGTAAACATTCAATCCTTGGGAGAATTGGATGAGGAATCTTTTGAAAAATCCAAAGATGCCATAAAAAGTGAAGTTAGAAAAAAACGTGCAAAACACGCAGTTTATGAAAATCAAAGAACGATAAAAGCAGTGAATGCCCTAAAGAAGAAAGATCTTGCACTATTTGGAAAACTGATGGTAGATTCTCATAACTCATTAAAAAATGATTATGAGGTAACGGGAAGGGAACTGGATACTTTGGTGGAAGAAGCGTTAAAACAGCCAGGTGTGATTGGAGCTAGAATGACAGGAGCCGGATTTGGCGGCTGTGCAGTTAGTATTGTAGAAAAGGATGCGGTAGATACCTTTATTAAAAAGGTGGGAGAAGCGTATCAAGAAAAAATAGGGTATGCAGCGGACTTTTATGTAGTTTCTGTTGGAGATGGTCCAAAGTGTTTATAAACAAGGCTTAGGTAGTTCATTTATTTTAGGAGGAATGAGACATGGAACTTACAAAGATAAATCAAGCAATTGATGATTTTATTGAATATGGTTTGGATTGTGGGCTGATTGAAAAGGAAGATATCATTTATGTTAGAAACCAGGTATTGGAACAACTCCAGATTCAAGAGTATCCGGATGTAAAAACAGAAGAAATAAAAGAGAAAAACCAAGAGAAAAATTTAGAAGATATATTGAAGACGTTTCTGGACTATGCCTGTGAAATGAATATAATAGAGGACAATAGTACCGTGCGTGATTTATTTGATACCAAAATTATGAATCTTTTGCTGCCAAAGCCAAGTGAAATTATAAAGAAATTTTATAGTTGCTTTTATAACAATCCCAAAGAAGCTACGGACTATTATTTCAAATTAAGCCAGGACAGTGATTACATAAGACGGTATCGAATTAAAAAGGATCAAAAATGGACGGTAGATACAGAATATGGTGAATTGGATATAACCATTAATTTATCCAAACCGGAAAAAGATCCGAAAGCGATTGCCGCAGCAAAAAATGCAAAGCAAAGTGGTTACCCAAAGTGCCTTTTATGTAAGGAAAATGAAGGCTATGCAGGTAGAATGAACCATCCGGCAAGACAAAATCATCGAATTATTCCGGTGACCATTAATGGGCAGGAGTGGGGATTTCAATATTCTCCATATGTATATTATAATGAACATTGTATCGTTTTTAATGGGGAACATATCCCTATGAAGATTGACAAAGGAACATTTCGCAAATTGTTTGATTTCGTAAAACAATTCCCCCATTATTTTGTTGGCTCCAATGCAGACCTTCCTATTGTTGGAGGATCCATTTTAAGCCATGATCATTTTCAGGGAGGAAATTATACGTTTCCAATGGCAAGGGCAGAGATCGAAGAACATTTTACAGTAAAAGGATTTGAAGAAGTAGAAGCGGGCATTGTAAAATGGCCAATGTCAGTGATTCGTCTTCGTGGCACAGAGGAAGGTCCTTTGATTGAATTAGGCGATAACATTTTAAGGTGTTGGAGAGGCTATACGGATGAAGAGGCTGTTATTTTTGCGGAAACAGATGGAGAGCCTCACAATACCATAACTCCCATTGGGAGAAAAGTGGGAGATACTTATGAGTTGGATTTGGTTCTTCGGAATAATCTTACAACAGAAGAATATCCATTTGGACGATATCATCCCCATGCCGAGCTGCATCATATTAAGAAGGAAAACATTGGCTTAATTGAAGTTATGGGACTAGCCGTGCTTCCAGCCAGACTAAAAGAGGAAATGGAAGTTTTAGCAGAATATATAGTAGAAGGCAAGAATATAAAAGAGAATGAAATGATTGCAAAACATGGAGACTGGGCAGAGGAAATAAAGAAAAAATATAACGACATACAGGATAGCAACATTGAGGGCATCTTGCAAAAAGAAATTGGACTTGTATTTTCTAAGGTATTGGAGCATTCCGGGGTATTTAAAAGAGAAGAAGAGGGAAGAGCTGCTTTTCGAAAATTTATTCATACATTATAAACAAGAATTTACCAAATTTATGCATTGACAAAATTCATGTAAACGGATATCGTAGGAGGTATAAATTTAAGTTAACATAAGGGAGAATCTGTATGAAACAAAGAGATGTAGCAGTAAGTATTATTTTGACCATTGTAACCTGTGGAATTTATGGGATTTACTGGTTTATTGTATTAACGGATGATGTGATTTCCGCAAGTGAAGAAAGCTTTCCATCCGGAGCGGTCTGCTTTATATTAAACCTGGTAACCTGTGGAATTTATGGGGTTTACTGGGCCTACAAGATGGGACAGCTTTTGCAGAGAAGCAGAATAAATCATAATATGCCCGCAGGAAGCGACTCCTCCATTGCCTTTTTACTTCTGGCTATTTTCCAGTTGAATATTATCAACCTGGCTATTATGCAAAACGAAATGAATAACTTTAGCAACATGAATCATACCAACAACTATTAATTATCCATGAAGAAGAGAATTTATAAACTAACAATAGCCCTATTCCTAATTACAGTATTAGGAATGGGCTATGCCTTTATAGGTGTAAAATTTGGAATTGCAATGCCTTGTATGTTTCATGAAATAACAGGATTTTACTGCCCGGGATGCGGAGTATCCAGAATGTGTCTTTTCCTACTTCAAGGGGACTTATATACGGCGTTCCGATACAATCCTCTTGTCTTTTGCCTTCTTCCTTTTTTGGGAATGTACATTGTGGGGCAGATTAAAAATTATATACTGGGAAGACCTTCCAGAATCCGGCAATGGGAACTTGTACTTTGGAAAGTATTGGCAGTTACCCTTATTCTATATGGAATTTTAAGAAACCTGCCCGGTTTTTCTTTCCTTGCACCGGGAGTCTAGTGCTACATTTGTCCTAACATAAATTGTACTAAAAAAGATACGACCACTACCAGGGCAGAAATAATAAATCCATGGAGCATGGGTTTAAAACCGCTTTTTACTAACTTTTTGAAATCTGTTTTTAACCCAATGGCGCCCAAAGCCATAATCATTGCAAATTTACTGATTCCGGAAAGAAAGCCTGCAACCCTTTGAATGATATCGTCTGCAGTAAGGGCATCTGCAAGGGTTCGAATGGCTACCATACCAAGAAAGAGTAAAATAAACCAAGGGAAAATGTTTTTGACAGAAACTTTATTTCGAGGGACATTATGGTTCATTTCTTTTGCCTGAATTCGCTGATTTATAAGAGCAAAAAGCAGAACAATGGGAACAATAGATAAGGTACGTGTTAATTTTACAATGGTGGCATATTGTCCGGCGGCGTCGGAGAAGGCATACCCTGCCGCAACTACAGATGAGGTATCGTTTACAGCAGTGCCGGCCCAAAGTCCATACCCCATATCGGTCATACCAAAGGCACGTCCGGCAATGGGAAATAGAACCACCATTACAATATCAAAGATAAAGGTAGCAGAAATCGCATAAGCAACATCACTGTCATCGGCATCAATGGTAGGAGAAATAGCGGCAATGGCAGAACCTCCGCAGATTCCTGTACCGGCTGCAATTAGGTTGGAAAGCTTCCAATTCATATGGAAGAGTTTTCCAAATAAATTACCAAATCCAAAGGCAGCGGTTAAGGTAAACATCATAACCAACAAAGAATATTTTCCAACCTGAAAAACTTGGGTAAAACTAAGGGATGCACCCATTAATACGATAGAAGCCTTAAGAATTTTCTTAGAAGTAAATTGAATTCCCCTTTGAGAAAGGGGAATTTTTTTAACAAGTGGATAAAGGGCCATTCCAATCAGCATGGCAAATACACCGGCAGATATGAGACCCTTTGGAATAAAGCTGCTTAAGTATTTAGACGCAAGTGCCAGTAAAAAGACAATTACCATGCCGGGAATTAGGTTCGTTATTTTTTTCATAAATAGTCTCCATTCAAATTTTGTCATAATCCAATAAAAGGAAC
Organism: Acetivibrio sp.; assembly: GCA_036658435.1. Taxonomy (GTDB): domain Bacteria; phylum Bacillota; class Clostridia; order Lachnospirales; family Lachnospiraceae; genus DIGJ01. Next base: position 8,944 of record JAVXEO010000038.1, on the reverse strand, counting down.
ATACTTGATTATAAAGGTATCTATATGATAAAATCAAATTATAAATAATTATACATCTATAAATAATTTTTATAGATATAAGGAGGAAACCAATGCTTGACTTTCGTATGTATACGTTTTTAATACTGTGTGATACTAGAAATTATACAAAGGCAGCAAAGAAACTATCCATTACGCAACCAGCCGTTACCCAGCATATACAATTTCTGGAAGAGCAATATGGCTGCAAATTATTTTCTTATTCCGGTAAAACTTTGTCTTTGACAGAAAAGGGAAAGAACCTTGAAAAATATGGAAGAATCATGTGGGGAAATGAGCAAAAAATAGAAGAACGGATGAGATGCCAGGAGAAGGGAAAAAGACTTCTTCACATTGGAGCTACAAAAACCATTGGAGAATTTGTAATAGTACCTATGGTATCTGCTTATTTAGAGAAAGAAAGCAGAAACATTACCTTAACAGTAGACAATACGAAAACTTTATTAAAGGCACTGGATCAGGGAAAACTGGATTTTATTTTAATAGAAGGAAGCTTTGATAAATCCAAGTATGGATTTTCCACTTACAAAGAAGAAAAATTTCAAGGATTTTGCAATGCGGGCCATCCTTTTGCAGGGAAGACGGTATCATTTGAAGAATTGTCGGGGGAACGACTTATTTTAAGGGAAAAAGGCTCCGGAACCCGAGCTGTTTTAGAACAAACCTTATTAGAACACAATTATACATTGGAAAGTTTTCAAAATATAACCGAAATTAATAATTTTACCGCAATAAAGGAATTGGTTATGAAGGGAAGAGGCGTTTCTTTTATGTATGAAGCTGCATTGAAAAAAGAAATGGAAGAAAAGAAAATAGCAACGTTTCATTTTGGAAAGAAGAAAATCTTAAGAGAATTCAATTTTGTATACTTAAAAGGAAATCTTTTCCTAGAGGATTATCATGATTTTTTTAGGACATGAGGTAGACAAATTTCCATGAATGTTATATGATAAAGACCATAGTAGCCTTAAATTAGCTAAGAAATGAAGAGAGGATTTTCAAAATGAAAAAGATAATTGACCAAATAAAAGAAGAAATTACGAAGGCTTTTACAGAAGCAGGTTATGATAAAAAGTATGCAATGGTAAAACTCTCTGACCGACCGGATCTCTGCCAATATCAGTGCAACGGAGCCTTAGCTGCGGCAAAGGAATATAAATGTGCACCTATTAAGATTGCCAGCCAGGTGGTGGAATTTTTAAATAAAAGGGATTGCTTTAAAGAGGTAACGGCTATAAATCCCGGGTTTATTAATATTACCTTAAGCGAAGCTTATATTGCAGAATATGTGAATGAAATGCGAAAAGATGACCGATTTGGTACGGAAAAACCGAAGAATCCCATGACTATTATTATTGATTATGGCGGACCCAATATTGCAAAGCCCCTTCATGTGGGACATCTCCGCTCGGCGGTTATTGGAGAAAGTATAAAACGAATTGGCAGATTCCTTGGACATAAAATGATAGGAGATGCTCATTTGGGAGATTGGGGTCTTCAAATGGGACTCATTATTACGGAATTAAAGTGCCGTGAACCACAGCTCCCTTATTTTGATTCGGATTTTACCGGAGATTATCCGAAGGAGGCTCCTTTTACCATGGCAGAACTGGAAGAAATCTATCCCTATGCCAGTGGTTATTCTAAGGAACATGAAGAATATAAAGAGGAAGCCAGAAACAATACCTTCCGCTTACAAAAGGGTGATAAAGGTTACATGGCATTGTGGAAACATATTTGTAAAGTATCCATTGAGGACTTAAAAAAGAATTACAAGAAATTAAATGTGGAATTTGAACTTTGGAATGGGGAAAGTGACGTAGAAACCTTGATTCCGGAAATGGTTCAGTATATGAAGGACAAGGGATATGCTTACATTAGTGAGGGGGCACTGGTGGTAGATGTAAAAGAAGAGACCGATACAAAAGAAGTTCCTCCCTGTATGATTTTAAAGTCGGATGGTTCGGCACTTTATAATACAACGGATTTAGCAACCATCGTATCCCGTGTGAAAGAATATAAACCAGGTGCCATTAAATATGTGGTAGATAAGCGCCAGGGACTTTACTTTGAACAGGTTTTTCGCTGTGCAAGAAAGACAAAGATCGTAGAAGACAATACCGAATTAACCTTTTTGGGATTTGGCACCATGAATGGAAAAGATGGTAAACCATTTAAGACAAGAGATGGGGGAGTACTGCGTCTTGAATATTTAATTCAGGAAGTAGAAGATGCCGTATACCAAAAGATTTGTGAAAATCGGAATATCGATGAAAAAGAAGCAAGAGAAACTGCAAAAAAAGTGGGAATAGCAGCAATTAAATATGGAGATTTATCCAATCAGGCATCCAAAGATTACATGTTTGATTTGGAACGTTTTACTTCTTTTGAAGGAAACACAGGACCCTATATCCTATATACTATTGTAAGAATTAAATCTATTTTAAATAAATATAAGGAAGGGAAGGGAACTCTTTCCCCTGACACAGCCATTGCGCCTGCAGAGACCGACAGTGAAAAAGAACTGATGCTTGAAATCCTAAAATTTAATGAAATGGTGGAAAATGCCTTTGGGGAGAATGCACCTCATAAAGTTTGTCAGTTTGTTTACGACCTTGCCAATGCCTTCAATCGCTTTTATCATGAAAATAAAATTATTGCAGAATCCGATGTAAAAAAACAAGAATCCTGGATTGCATTAATTGATTACACACTGGCGATGCTGAACCAGTGTATTGAATTACTTGCCATTGAAGCACCGGATCGTATGTAAAAGAGAGGAAGATGTACGTGTTTGTAGGGAGAACCCAGGAAATAACATTTTTGGAGGAATATTATAAGCGTCCCGGAAAGCAAATAATTGTGGTTTACGGAAGGCAGGGAATAGGTAAAACGGAATTACTACGTGTATTTTCCAAAAATAAAAAATATCTTTACTATAATGCAAGAGAATGTTCGGAGAAGGAACAAATTTTCAGCATGAGGAGAGATTGGGAAGAGCTTTATGCCCTTGAGGCACAGGCTCTTTCCTTTGGGTCTCTTTTTACAGAAGCAGCTAAGGAGTATGAGCTGCTTATTATAGATGAATTTAACTATATTATGAAAAATAGCAATTCTTTTATGGAGGGTGTTTTAGAGGCATTGAATCAAAAAAAAGAAAATTCCAAACTCATGGTGATTCTATGCAGCTCTTCTGTAAATTGGGTAGAAAATGATATGGTTGGCACGATGGGAAAAGCAGCTTTTCATATTTCTGCCTTTCAAAAGATAAAAGAACTTAGCTTTTCGGATATCGTAACACGTTTTCCGAATTATTCCGTAGAAGATGGGATTGCTCTATATGGAATTCTTGGGGGTGTGCCGGGATATTTAAATTACTGGAACGATAAAAGAAGCATAAAGGACAATATTATGGCTTTATTTTTACATAAAGATGGTCGCTTTTATCGAGAGGCAGAAAATTTTTTAAAGACGGAACTTCGGGAACTTGCATTATATAACACCATTCTTGCCACTCTGGCTCAGGAAAAATTAAAACTAAATGATATTTATGACCGAACGGGCTTCAGTCGGGCAAAAATCAGCGTGTATATTAAGAACCTGATTCAGCTGGATGTGGTAGAAAAAGTATTCTCCTATGATACCCTGGGAAGAGAAAATACAAAAAAAGGATTGTACCGTATCAAAGACCGCTTTTTATATTTTTGGTACCGATTTGTATTTCCCAATCTTTCTCAGCTGGAATATAGAAAAGTAGAAGATGTTTATAGGGAAAAGATCGAAAAGGAATTTGATACATATCTGACAAAATATTTTGTGAGTGTGTGCCAGGAATACATAAGCTTAATGAGTGATTTTGGTAAACTGAATTTTAAAGTTGAACGAATGGGACAATGGTTTGGAAAAGAAGGAACCATTGATTTTATAGGAGAATCCAATAAGAAAACGTATTTTGTAGGAAAATGTAAATGGGATAGTATGCCCATGACGGAACAGGACTTTGAACAACTTTTAAATCTTATAAAGCAGGCAGAGATTGAGCCGGATGATTACTTTTTGTTTTCAAAAAGTGGATTTACCAGTTCTTTGGAAGTGATGGCAAAGGGAATTGACAATCTGGTGCTCACTACTTTGGAAGATTTATAAAAATAAAAAATAAAAAATAATAGCAAAAGAAAAGAAGGTAGGAAATATGTTTCGAGAAACATCAAAACTTGTAATTTACCGTGGACTGGAAAAAGACAGCATTTTGTTTCAAATGGCAGATATTTGTGAAGAATTTTATGGCGGGAATTACGTAAAAGAGAATTTGATTACAAAGATTTATGTACAGATTAATCGGCTGCTGGATGTTGCAACACAATATGGATTTGATCAGAATTTATGGCATAATTATCTCGCTTTTATAATAGCAACCAACGAGAATCCTTTTAGTATCACCTGCGAAAAAGTAGGAGCCAATGATGGAACAGTAAACCAGTTTGCAAAAAGCGATTATCGTATTTTCAAAGCCTTATTTGATTATGACTTTACACCCATAGAAGAGACACTGGGCATTCATTGTTTTGATGTTATTTCAAATTACAAATCTATAGTAAAGCCGGAACGCCGGTACAATAAAAGTGTCAGCGATAAAGTAAAGGCCTTAAGTGAACAAATTGAGAAGGCAGTAAATGAGGAAGAAATTTTCACCTTGGTTACCAATTTTTATCAGGCATATGGTGTGGGAAAATTTGGACTTAACAAAGCCTTTCGTGTATATCATGATGAACAGGGGGAACTCATTCGCCCAATTACCAATACCGAAGAAATCTATCTTTCCGATCTTATTGGCTATGAAATTCAAAAACAGAAGTTAATTGACAATACACAGGCTTTTGTAGAGGGAAGAAAAGCGAACAATGCTTTATTATTTGGAGACAGCGGAACTGGAAAATCCACCAGTATTAAAGCTATCTTAAATGAATATTATGATAAAGGACTTCGTATCATTGAAATCTATAAGCACCAATTCCAGGATTTATCTACCGTTATTTCCCTGATAAAAAATAGAAATTATCGATTTATTATATATATGGATGACTTGTCTTTTGAAGAATTTGAAATTGAATATAAGTATTTAAAAGCAGTAATCGAAGGTGGATTAGAGACAAAGCCGGATAATGTACTGATTTATGCAACCTCCAATCGAAGACATTTAATTCGTGAAACCTGGAGCGACCGCTCGGATGTTTCCAATGAGGATGGTATGCACACTTCCGATACCATGCAGGAAAAACTGTCTTTGGTAAACCGCTTTGGTATTACTATAAATTATTCAAAACCTTCTCAAAAAGAATATTTTGAGATTGTGAAGGGACTGGCAAAGAAACAGGGAAATATTGTGTTGTCAGAAGAAGAACTTTGTGCAGAAGCAAATAAATGGGAGCTGAGTCACGGCGGTATTTCCGGACGTACGGCGCAACAATTTATAAATTATCTTTCCGGAAGTACCAAGTATAATTCAAAAGACATAGGAGATGGACATGAAGATTAAGATGATAGGGCTTGACTTGGATGGTACGGTATTAAATCAAGAAAAAAAAATGGGTATTCGTACCAGGCAGGCAGTGGAAGAAGCCATTAAGCGGGGGGTTATGGTACTTCCTGCCACGGGACGTCCTCTTAGCGGAATTCCAGATGAGATTTTTAAAATCCATGGGATACAGTATGCTTTATGTGCCAATGGTGCGGTCATTCATGACTTAAAGAAACAAAAAAAGATTCATGAAGTGGTGATGGATTACAAGGAAATAATGGAAATAATTGAACGTTTAAAAAAAATTGATGTGATGGCGGATGTATTTATTGATGGAAGGGGTTATGTGGAAACAGAAAATCTGGCATATCATATTCAGTTTGAAACGTCGGCACCACTTAGAGAGTATATTCTAAAGACTCGAACTACGGTAGAAAATTTAAGCGCCTTTTTAAAGGAAAGACAACAGAATATTCAGAAGATGACCATTAACTTTCGAAGGGAAGAAGATGGTTCTTTATATGGAAAAGAAGGTGTAGAAAAAATTCTTTCCGAGTATAAAGAACTGGCCGTTGTTTCCGGAATGGCAACGAACCTGGAGGTAACGAATGCAAGGGCAACAAAGGGAAATGGACTTTTAATTCTGGGAGAACTGTTTGGTATAAAGAAAGAAGAAATTATGGCCTGTGGAGATAGTGGAAATGATAGAGAAATGTTAAAAGCGGTAGGACTGGGTGTTGCCATGGAAAATTCTACCAATGAAGTATTGGAAATTGCAGATTATATAACGAAATCCAATGAAGAAGATGGCGTGGCTCACGCAATTGAAAAATTTGTACTGCAGCCTTAAGCTGAATAAGAGAAAGGAATCGTAGATTAGGAATGAAAACAAGTGATTTTGATTTTAACTTACCAGAGGAATTAATTGCCCAAGACCCATTAGAGGATCGTTCTAGTTCCAGACTTCTTGTTCTGGATAAAGAAACGGGAGAATATAAACATGAAATTTTTAGAAATATTGTAAAGTATTTAAGGCCGGGAGACTGTTTGGTAAGAAATAATACAAAAGTGATTCCTGCACGTTTATATGGTGAGAAGGAAGGCACCGGAGCACAGATTGAAGTCCTTTTATTAAAACGAAAAGAGAAGGATGTATGGGAAACCTTAGTAAAACCGGGAAAAAAGGCAAAAATAGGAACGAAGATTTCTTTCGGAAATGGAATTTTAACCGGTGAGGTGGTGGATGTTGTAGAAGAAGGAAACCGCTGTATACAATTCACCTATGAGGGAATTTTTGAAGAAATTTTAGATCAATTGGGACAGATGCCGCTACCACCCTATATTACCCATGAATTAAAGGATAAAAACCGCTATCAGACCGTTTATGCAAAATATGAGGGCTCGGCGGCAGCACCAACAGCCGGACTGCATTTTACGGAGGAATTGTTTCAAGAAATTGAGGCAATGGGAGTTACCGTTGCAAATGTAACCCTGCATGTAGGTCTTGGAACATTTCGGCCGGTTAAGGTGGAGGATGTGGCAAATCATCATATGCACTCCGAGTTTTACCAGATAAAACCGGAGGAAGCAAAAAAGATAAACGATGCGAAAGCAGCGGGCAGCCGTATTATCTGCGTGGGAACCACGAGCTGCCGAACCATTGAGTCAGCGGCAGATGAG
>JAVXEO010000038.1:0-1697 GCA_036658435.1 Acetivibrio sp. | reverse complement strand
ATGGAGTGGTACAGCCCGGAAGCCATGATACGGAGATTTTTATTTACCCGGGCTATTCGTTTAAAGTGCTGGATGCATTGATTACGAATTTTCATTTACCCCAGTCTACGCTGCTTATGCTGGTATCTGCACTTGCAGGAAAGGAACAGGTTATGGCAGCATATGAGGAAGCCGTTCGGGAAAAGTACCGCTTCTTTAGCTTTGGGGATGCGATGTTTATCGCTTAACACCGAAATGTTACATTTGTAAAGACGATCATAAAAATGAAACGCATACGAGTATGAAATATTATTAATTGCTTGGGAACGAATTTTGTGCTATGATGAAGAGTAAAGCAAAAGCTATGGATAAATAGCAGGAAGGAGTTATTTATGATGAAAAAGATGTTATTCATTTATAATCCTCATGCGGGCAAAGAAGCACTAAAGAGCAGACTTTCAGATATTTTGGAAATTTTCATGGATGCAGGGTATGAAGTTACTATTTATGCCACCAAACAGGCAAAAGATGCAACGGATATTGTAAAAACAAGGGGTAGCGATTTCGATTATATTGTATGCTCCGGAGGAGATGGCACCCTAAACGAGGTGACAGATGGAATCATGAGTTTGGAAAACAAACCCCCTTGTGGATACATTCCCACAGGAACAGTGAATGATTTTGCAACAACCCTTCATATACCAAGAAATATGATTATGGCAGCGAATACTGTTGTAAAAGGAGAACCTTTTCCCTGTGATGTAGGTTCTTTAAATGGAGATTACTATAATTATATTGCTGCCTTTGGAGCGTTTACAGAGGTAGCCTATGAGACACCACAGGAAGCAAAAAATGTGCTGGGAAAGATGGCATACTTCTTAGATGGAGTAAAACGACTTCCAAACTTGAAGGTTTACAATATTAAAGTGGAATGTCAAGAAGAAACCTTTGAAGATAAGATTATATTTGGAATGATCACCAATTCAAAATCAGTGGGTGGTTTTAAAGGAGTAACCGGTAAAAATGTACTGTTAAATGATGGAAAGTTTGAAGTAGTACTGATCAAAGGACCACAAAACCCTATGGAACTTCAGGCAATTATTAATTCCTTATTGACCAAAGAGGCAAATCCACAGTATATTTATACCTTTACCACAGAGCATATGACACTGTCCTCGGAAGAAGATATTTCATGGACGGTAGATGGAGAATATGGAGGAACCTTCAAGAGGGCAGAAATTATAAACCATAAACAGGCAATCTGCTATATAAAGGGAAATGAGTAAGGAGTCAGGTAGACATTACCTGGCTCCTATTTTAGGCGGTTCACCCGGCAGGGGTGCAATCTTGTAAAGACTTTAAATCCCGGTAAAAGTCAGGATAAGAAATGGTGACACAGTCATAATTGTCCAAGGTGGTTTCTCCCTCTGCTGCCAATGCGGCAATAGCAAAAGACATCGCAATACGATGGTCTCCTTTGACCGGAAGAAAAGCACCCTTTAAAGGTTTACCGCCATGAATTATCATACCATCTTCGGTGGCTTCCACCTGGGCACCCATTAAAGAAAGATTATAAACCATACTATCAATGCGGTTTGACTCTTTTACCTTTAATTCCTGGGCATCTCGAATAATGGTTTCTCCTTCTGCATAAGCAGCAAGGACAGCAAGAATAGGCAGTTCATCAATTAACCGGGGAATGAGGCTTCCACCAATGG
>JAVXEO010000037.1:7438-23914 GCA_036658435.1 Acetivibrio sp. | reverse complement strand
TTTTTTTACTGTTTTACTCTCCATATACAACGGCTGTACCGGAGGCGGTTACCATAAGCATTCCATTGTCTGCCCCAAGTACTTCATAATCAATGTCCACACCTACTACTGCGTTTGCTCCCAAGGATCTGGCTCTGTCTTCCATTTCATGCATTGCATTGGTTCTTGCTGTTTGGAGTTCATCTTCATAAGAATTCGACCTTCCTCCAAAGAAGTTTGACAGTCCTGCCGTGAAATCTCGAATGAAATTTACTCCTGAAATCACTTCTCCAAATACAACGCCTTTGTACTCTACGATTTTTTTTCCTTCGATGGATGGTGTTGTTGTAATAATCATTAAAAATCCTCCTAGTATATTTATAAATTTTTAAAATTCCCAGCCCATAGGTTCTCTCTCAAGAGTCTATTTTTATTGCAGGCTTTCTTGCTTTTCACTTATATAATACCGTACAAACTTTCATATTACCACTATTTTTTTAATTGTTCGATTTTTTCACTACACAGACTCCCGCAGTATTATATCACAGGGCACTACAACGTTTTCTCTTTCTTTTTCTCCATGCAGTATCTCATATAATAATTTTGCAGCTGCATATCCTTTTTTTAAATTATCCTGTTGAATGGTAGATAAAGAAGGGGTTACATATTCTCCAAGGGCAATTCCATCAAATCCAAAAATGGAGACATCTTCCGGGACTTGATATCCTTTGTCTTTTAATGCATTTACTGCACCTAACGCCATAGAGTCACTTGCACAAAAGAAACCGTCAATATCCGGATACTTTTCCATAAGCTCCCTTGTTTTCTCATATGCTTTTTCTGTGTCAAAATCAGCCAGAACAATCAAGTTCTCCTCCACTTTTCTTTGGTTGTTTTTTAAAGCCATTTCATAGCCTGCTCTTCTTTCTACATCAACCATAGACTGTCCATGTCCACAGAGCATGGCAATTTTTTTTCTGCCCCTTTCAATTAAACAATTGGTTGCCATCATGGAATAATATAGGTTATTCACAACTACCGATCCTTTTTTTTCTCCATCTACCGGTATATCGATTACCACGCAGGGAAAATCCGATGCAATAATTTGTTTGAAATTTTTATCTTCATAATTTACCCCAAATAAAATGATACCATTGATTCCTCTTTGTATGGCAAAATCCAGATAGGATACATTTTCATCTTCAATAAAATAAACCACCGCCTCATAGCCTTTTTCTTTGGCATATCGGTTAACTCCTTTGATTAAATTAAATGTAATGGACTGTTCTGCATTTTTATCCTTATCCATACCATATACCATAACTGCCAGCTGTTTTGACTCCTTCGTTGCTAATATCTGGGCATTGATATTTTTTACATATCCCAACTGTTCTGCCGTTTCTTTTACACGCTGTTTTGTTTTTTCGCTGACATCTTTATGATTATTCAAGGCTCTGGAAGTCTGGGTTAATGACAATCCACAGGCAATGGCAACCTCTTTTAGACTTACCATATTGATCTTCCACCTTTCTAATTAAGCCTTCTTCATAATTTCATCCACTGACAATTCTTCTGTAGAGGACACCATAAGATCAGGAAAAACGGTCCTAATATCCGGTGCCACTCCTACGGCATACATTCCTGCCTCTTTAATGGCTTCAATTCCCGCCTGTGAATCTTCAAAACCCACACACTCATCCGGTTGTAAATTAAGATGTTTCACACAGTCAAGAAAAATTTCCGGATGAGGTTTTGCATTTTTTATTTTTGCTGCATCTGCAATATAATCAAAAGATTCTTTAATCCCCAGTAAGGTAAGTACTCTGTCTGCATTTTTACTTGCAGAAGCAACCGCAAGTTTAAGTCCTTTTTTCTTTGCCTCTTTCAAAAAATCAGGGATGTTGGGAAGAATATCCTCTTCCTTGATTTCTTCAATCATTTGAATATACATTTCGTTTTTTTTCTCTAAATAGGATATTTTTTCTTCTTCTGTGTATTTATCCAGACCATTATTTTTTTCTAATATGATTTCAAAAGACCGCATTCTGCTCACACCCTTTAGTTCTTCATTATCTGTCTGGTTAAACTCCAGTCCTAATTCCTCCGCAAGTGTCTTCCATGCAAGGTAATGAAACTTTGCCGTATCGGTAATGACTCCATCTAAATCAAATATAAATGCTTTTATTTTATTTTCCATAATATTTACTTCCTTCCTAAGCGCTTCGGATTTCATTTTAATATAACTATAATAGGCTTTCCATTCTTTGTCAATGCCTAATAATAAAATTCCATAGGGCGGCTTGGAAACCAAGCCGCCCTATGTGGCGCAATTTAACATTTTTTATACCACTGCAGTTTTAAAGCTGCATTCGCATAAAAGGAAATATAATTAAAATACTCCCCCTAACGTAAGTGTAAAGGAAATAAATACTCCGACATTACAATTTCATCTTTGTAAATAAATGAAACCATTGCTCCCTAATATGTAAAAACTCCCCTCTCGCTTTTACTTGTAAACCATGAGAAGCTCTGTCCGAGATAACTATATTCTAACCCTATTTCCCCAATAAGTTTATCCCTTTTTCGGAAAGATTTTATTGCCATTCCGTCATATCGTCTCTCATTCACCAAAACACCGTTGAAAATTTCTTTCCGAAAAAGGGATAAACTTTTTTTAAATCATCCTGTATACTTAGAATTATAAAAAAATTTGAGGAGGAGTTTATTATGAACAAGAAGTTTAAAGTTATAGTGGCAACACTGCTTTTAGTTTGCACCGTTGCGGCTGCAAATTATCCAGTAATTAGTGGAGGTATTTCACCATTTAATTTAGTTGGTCCTGATATAGAATGTAATTAAATTTTTAAAATAAAAAATTAAATGTGTTTTAAGAATTAGAAAGCTCTTTCTTGAGAAGGAGCTTTTTATGATTATAACAAAAGCTCAATTATAGACTCCCTACGAAATGGAGCCTTTATCTGACTCGATTTAAGGAATCTTTATCTTTTTAAAATCAGAAAAATAATATATTCAAAATTTCCAGTGATTACACTCATAATATTTTTTTATAATTGTACATATATTTTCATTATGCATCAAATCACTAAGTAAAAATGCTCTTTTATATATTTTAAGGGTGTTTTTTTCTGGTATATCTTTCTTAAGTGATGTTCTTTCCATTGTGTATGCAATACTCATTAATATTTTTCCAATGTAGCCTCCTTTTCCGCACTCCAAGTCTAAGAGAAGTCCCTCCCGGTATATTTTTAGTGCTTCTTCAAAGCAATCACACTCTTCTAAAAAAGATGCCAAATTAAACATAACCACACTAGCTCCAAAGGAATGATATTTTAAGTTCACTGCACTTTTTTTATATCCATCTAATATTTTTTTAAGTATTTCTATTGCCTTTTCTTTTCCTTCTAAGGGAATCTTTGCAATTGCGATACTATTGATTACATATACTTCCTGCCTCGACAATACATATTTTTCAATATCCTTTTCTCTATAATCTGGTATAGTAATACGAATTGCCGCTTCTACTTTATCCAACACCTCTTTTGAACTTATTTCCTTCATTTCCATTTTTAACATAGCATCCATCCACATTATGTACTGCACATTTTCTTTTCTGTTTAAATCTAGCTCTTCTCTTAAAGCTTCAAATATCTTTTTTGAAGCTAAATATTCTTTTCTAAAATTCAGTCGGCTAATTTCACTCATTCGTTCATGGATTTCAAAATCCTCGGATACAATCAATCCTCTATAAAAATCTTGATTAATTTTAAGAAGCTCCCGTATTTTATAGAAATTGCTTTGGTTTGGGGATCGTTTTCCTGTTTCAATGTAAGAAATGGTTTTCTGTTCACATCCAATTTGATTGGCCAATTCTTCCTGTGTCAGTTTTTCTATTAGACGATTTTCATGAATGAGCTCACATAATAGAAATTCTTCTTCCTGAATTGCCGTTCTCCAAACATCGGTTTTATGCCTTTGGTTTGGAATATACTCTTCATAAACTTCTCTTACCGCCTGGAGCTGCTGTCTTTGGTATCCACATTCTTCTCCTTCCCCCAGACATTCTTTTCCCTCAATAAAAAGCTCCAATAATTCTTCCATTCCAATTAAAATATTATCTTCTCCCAATATATACAATGCTTTTTCACAGATTTCTATGGATTCCCTGTAAAATTTCATTTTCTTTAACGCAATTGCCAAAACATAAAGTACCTTTGGGTAAAACTTTGCCTTTTCTTTTCGGTCAACATAATGTTTTTGTATATACCAGTCCAAATCTTTCAACAAAAACAAGGCTTTCTTTCCAGCGGTTTTTAAATAGACCTGTCCCAACATTAAAAGCAGGCAGATTTCTTCTCCACTAAGAAGCCAGTCTTCTTTTGGACGATTAGGGAACTCCGGAAAGGTAAGATGAATGGCTTTTTCTAAGTAATTTATAACTTTTTCTGTCTTATTTTCTTCTATAGCTAAAATTGCATTTACCTTATACAAATATTGTTTATGGAGTGGCAGGTCTGCTTCCTTTTGTTTTTTATATTCTCCCATCTTTAAATGTACCAGGTGAAAGTCTTCTTTCAATAAAAAAGCGTAAATTTCATTACGCAGTTCCTGTAAAACATAATCTCGAACGGTTAAAAGTGTTTCCACCTTATCCGGCGATTTTCCCATTCGCTGTAATAAAGCTTCCAGTAAAAACTTGTCCGGTATTCTATCTCCCATTTCAATTCTTAATAGGGTTGTTTCCGAACATAGCCCTTCACATAATGCTTTTCGCTCCAACTTCTTTTCATATCGTATTCTTCCTATTGTTTCTCCTATTGTTTTCTCTTCCATATGGTTGTTTCCCCTCATTTTGGAATATTCTTACACGGTTAAAAAATCCATCAGTGACATTTGATTGGATACCGGTAAGTCTCCCAGTAATCCCATTGCTGCCATACTTTCCACCACCGTTGAACTTACCTTTGCCCTCTGCTTAAAGTCATCTTGGGAAAGAAACGGCCCCTTTACCGCTGCTTCCACAACTCCATCCGCTGCCTTATCTCCCAGTCCCTCTATGGTACTAAGGGAAGGCATCAGTTTCCCATCTATAATTTGAAAATGATGAGCCTGTGCCGTAAATATGTCGATTTTCAAAAACTCATATCCTCTGGCATACATTTCCTGAACGATTTTCATATCCTTGTAGGTGTCCTGTTCCTTCTTGGTTAAATCATTGCTTCGCCTCTCGTAATCCCGCATATGAAATTCCAGTTTTTCCCTTCCCTGGCACATAAGCTCATAGTTAAATGCAGAAGCACGAATGCTAAAATATGCCGCATAATAGGCAAGTGGAACATACACCTTAAAATACGCTATGCGAAAGGCCATCATAACATAAGCTGCCGCATGTGCTTTTGGAAACATATATTTAATCTTTTTACAGGATTCAATGTACCATTCCGGCACCCCCGCATCCAACATAGAAGACTCCATATCCGGCGTCAGTCCTTTTCCCTTACGAACACTTTCCATGATTTTAAAAGCAAGTCCATTTTCTACACCCATATGAATTAAAAAGGTCATAATATCATCTCTGGTACAAATAGCAGAGGAAAGGGTACAATCTCCATTTGCAATATAATACTGTGCATTATTCAGCCATACATCGGTACCATGGGACAGTCCGGAAATACGTACCAAATCGGAAAAGGTCTTTGGCTTTGTATCTCGAAGCATCTGCATAACAAAATCGGTTCCAAGCTCCGGAATTCCAAGGCTTCCTAAGTCCAGTCCAATGGGATCACCCGGTGGAATATTAAGAGCCGAGGCATTATCAAATAACGACAATACCTTCTCGTCATCCATTCGAATATCTTTAACCGGATCGATACCGGTCAAATCCTGGAGCATACGAATCATGGTTGGATCATCGTGTCCTAGAATATCCAGTTTTAATAGGTTATGGTCAATGGAATGGTAGTCAAAATGTGTGGTTATGGTTTTTGTGGTCATATCATTTGCCGGTCTTTGTACCGGCGTAAAGGAATATATTTCCTCTCCAATGGGAAGTACAATGATGCCTCCCGGATGTTGTCCGGTGGTTCGTCTTACCCCTACACAGCCTTCTGCAATCCGTTCAATTTCTGCCCTCCGCTTATGAATTCCACGCTCCTCATTATATTTTAATACATATCCATAGGCTGTTTTTTCCGCTAAGGTTCCAATGGTTCCCGCACGAAAGGTCTGTCCCTTTCCAAATATAATTTCCGTATAGTCATGGGCATGGTTCTGGTATTCGCCGGAGAAATTAAGGTCAATATCCGGTTCCTTGTCTCCATAGAATCCAAGAAATGTCTCAAAAGGTATTTCGTGTCCATCTTTATTCAATGGTTTTCCACATACCGGACAATTTTTATCCGGCATATCGCAGCCGGAACGACCGGCATATTCCTTCACTTCCTCTGAGTCAAAATCCGAATAAAAACAATTGGTACAGTAATAATGTGCCGACAAAGGATTTACCTCCGTAATTCCGGACATGGTGGCCACAAAGGAAGAACCCACAGAACCCCTGGATCCTACCAAATAGCCATCTTCATTGGACTTCCATACCAATTTCTGGGCTATAATATACATAACGGCAAATCCATTGCTGATAATAGAATGCAATTCTTTTTCAAGACGGTCTTCCACGATTTTTGGCAATTTACGGCCATACATGGAATGTGCCTTTTCATAACAAATATCAGTGAGAATTTTATCGGAATTTTCAATCACCGGTGCACACTTATCCGGACGAACCGGTGAAATCTTTTCTACCATATCGGCAATCCGATTTGTATTGGTAATTACTACCTCTTCCGCTTTCTCTGGTCCCAGATAAGCGAATTCTTCCAACATCTCTTCGGTTGTCCGTAAATAAAGAGGTGCCTGTTCATCGGCATCTTTAAAGCCTTTTCCTGCCATAATAATACGGCGGTAGACCTCGTCCTCCGGATCTAGAAAGTGAACATCACAGGTTGCCACCACTGGTTTTTGAAATTCTTCTCCCAAGGCTACTATTTTTTTATTAATTGCAATTAAATCTTCATTATCCGTAATATCATATTTCTCATCCCGAATCATAAACCCATTGTTTCCAAGGGGTTGTATCTCTAAATAGTCATAAAATTTAGCAAGCCTTGTAATTTCTTCCTGGGATTCGTTGTGAAGGATTGCCTGGTATAGTTCACCGGCCTCACAGGCTGAGCCAATGAGCAAGCCTTCTCTGTTTTCTTCAAATATACTTTTGGGAATCCTTGGTCTTCGGTTAAAATATTCAATATGAGACAGGGAAATTAATTTGTAAAGATTTACACGCCCTACATCATTTTTTGCCAAAATAACCGCATGATGAGATGGCATTTTTTTAATTGTTTCTTTCGATGCCTTTCCAAACTCCGAAAGCTGAGCCAAAGTATGAATCTCTTTTTCTTCCAATTTTTCTAAAAATTTCAGGAAAATTTCTGCAGTTGCCTGGGCATCGTCTACTGCACGGTGGTGATTTTCCAGAGAAATGCCCAGTTCCTTTGCTACAATATGTAGTTTGAATTTATTTAACTTTGGTAAAAGGCATCTTGCCATACCCACGGTATCTATCACAGTAAAGTCTGTTTTTATTCCCATTCGTCCGGCTTTGTTATTTATAAAGCCAACATCAAAGGAAGCATTGTGTGCTACAAGAACACAGCCTTCACAAAATTCAAGAAATTTCGGCAGAACGGCATCAATCATGGGAGCATCCAAAACCATTTCATCGGTAATTCCGGTTAGTTGTTCAATGCGAAAGGGAATGGGAATATCCGGATTAATAAAGGTGCTAAATCGATCTGTTATTTTACCTTTGATTACCTTAACGGCACCTATTTCAATAATACGGTCGTTTACCGGTCCAAACCCCGTGGTTTCTATATCAAATACCACATAATTTTCCTCTAAGGTCTGTCCTTTATCATTTTCTATAATACTCTTTAAATCATCTACCAAATAGGCTTCACATCCATAGATAATCTTAAAGTCATCCTCTTTTGACAGTGCATGAAAGGCATCGGTAAATGCCTGCACCACACCGTGGTCTGTAATGGCAATGGCTTTATGTCCCCAGGACATGGCTCTTTTTATCATGGTTTTTACATCCACTACGGCATCCATATCACTCATTAGGGTATGGGCATGAAGTTCCACACGCTTCTTTTTGCTATTGTCTTTTCGTTTGGTTGTAAAATCCGGGATAGTTTTCATTCCAACAATGGAGCTGATACTGATATCATGGTCATAACGATCCATTAATGCCATTCCTTTTATTTTTACAAAAACACCTTTTTTCAGTTTATCCAAAACAGCAGGAACTTCCTGATTTTTTAGAAATAATTTGCCTGAAATCGTATCTGTGAAATCCGTAATATTAAAAATAAGCAACGTTTTTTCGTTACGTATTTCTCGGCTTTCCACCATTAATATTTTTCCATGGATCACCACTTCTCCAATTTCATCTACAATATCGCTGATTGGTGTCAACTCTCCATCAAAAGATCGTCCAAAGAAAATATCTGGATCATCCGGAAGTTTTTTCCTGTAATTATTCTTCCATTCTGTCTTTTTGTTTTCCTCTTTTTTTATTACCGGATTTTCTTCTTTTTCCTTTGACTTCATTTTTTCTGGCTTTTCTGTTTTTCCAAAAAATCCGGCGTGTTCTCTTGCTTCCCCTTGAATTCTATCTACAGAATACAGTGCCGGTTTATCCTCTTTATCTTCTTTTATAACATCATAATAATCCATTATAATATCCAAAGAAAAACCACAGCGTTCCTGAAAAATAGTTTCCAGCTTTTTTTGAATCACAGGAGAGCGTTTTTTTATTACAAAATTATTTTCCAGTGATACCTTCATTGTATTTTCCGTAAATGAAATTTTGGCGTTTTTTAAAATTCCTGCATCCACAACACTCTCTTCTTTTATTTCTTCCAAAATACTGTCAAAATAAATAGGCATCAGTTTTTCGGGCGTATAACTGTCCGATAACTCATACCTTGGTGTTAGAAAAATTTTATTGCCGGTGTCTGCAAAAATCTGTTTCCATACTTGATATTCCATTTTTTTTAAATCTTTATAATCAAGCAGTCGTTTTCCCTTTATATACACTTTAATCTGGTGGCGGCTTTTGGATGCCACCACCCGTTCTACTTCTATATCCTGAAATAACTGATGTAAATCCTGACTTGTTTGCAGGTTTTCAAAAACCTCAAAAAAATGCATGCCTATCCTTCTCTCTGTTTCCGCCTATTTCCACTTTGACAGTTCCTCCCGTAAGGTAGTTAACAGCTGCCCTTCCGGAACTTTTCGAATGATTTCTCCTTTTTTTATCAAAAGTCCTTCTGACACCCCTCCAGCAATTCCAATATCCGCTTCTCTTGCTTCCCCTGGGCCATTCACGATGCAGCCCATAACTGCAACTTTAATATTCAGATAATCAAAGTCCTGTACCATCTTTTCTACCTGATTTGCAAGACCAATCAAATCAATTTGGGTTCTTCCGCAAGTGGGACAAGATACCACTTCTATTCCGCCTTTTTTAAGGCCTAAGGTTTTCAGTATAAGCTTTGCCGTCTTAACCTCTTCTAGTGGATCTCCCGTTAAAGAAACACGGATAGTATCCCCTATTCCCTGTGAAAGAATGGCACCTAATCCTACGGAAGATTTAATATTTCCGGAATATACCGTACCCGCTTCTGTAATTCCTACATGCAGAGGATACTTTGTTTGTTTTGCTATAATTTCATGTGCCTTGATGCACATTAATACGTCCGAAGATTTAATGCTGATTACCAGATTATCATATCCCATCTCTTCAATCCGAGCCATTTTATCCAGTGCACTTTCCACGAGTCCTTCTGCCGTTACCCCATGATATTTTTCTATGAGATTCTTTTCCAAAGAACCACTGTTAACTCCTATACGTATGGGAATACTGCGGCTTTTTGCTTCTTCCACCACCGCTTTTAGGCGGTCTTTTGAACCTATATTTCCCGGATTAATCCGAATCTTATCTGCTCCATTTTCCATCGCTTTGATTGCAAGTTTGTAGTCAAAGTGAATGTCTCCAACCAGCGGAATATGAATCTGTTTTTTTATCTCACGAAAGGCTTCTGCTGCTTCCATGGTTGGAACTGCACAACGGATAATATCACAGCCTGCTTTTTCCAGTGCCAAAATCTGCTTAACGGTACTTTTTATATCTTCCGTCTTTGTATTGGTCATAGATTGAATTAAGATGGGATTTCCACCACCAATCTTTTTTTCACCAATGGAAATAACTTTTGTATTTTCACGATACATGCCAGCGCCTCCTAATTAAACAATCTGCTAATATCATTGTACATAACAAATGCCATCAAAAGTAACAGTGCAACTAAACCAATTAAATGTACCATTCCTTCTTTTTCCGGATTTACCGGTTTCCCACGTATGGCTTCAATGGCCAGGAAAACAAGACGTCCTCCATCCAATGCCGGAATGGGAAGAAGATTCATCACACCCAAGTTTGCACTTAACAAAATACAGTAGTTCATAAGAACCAAAAATACTGCCTGTATTCCATATTCCCGGCTTTCTTCTACCGCTCCTCCAACCATGTCCACGATACCTACCGGTCCTGCAATTTCATCTTTTCCTATTTTACCGGTTATGAGTTGTCCCAGGCTCTTAATCGTAACATTAATCCAGTATTTTACCTCAACATAACTATATTTTAAAATTCCTACCGGTCCTAGTTTCTCTCTTGGGGCATTATAACTAAATCCCAACCGGTATATTCCTTCTTCATTGGTTGCCGGTGCTACGGAAGTTGTATGTGACTTTCCATCCCGAATATAACTGATAGCTACCTTTGATTCATCTCTCATAGGATTGAACTGAAAATATGCCATGATTTCTCTTGACATGCTAATCTTCGTTCCGTTCAGACTGGTAATTTTATCTCCCACCAAAAGACCTGCCTCATCCATTGGTGAGTTCTCTTCTATCATGGATATGGTGGGTGCATCGTGTCCTACCATACTCAATACTACCATTGCCAGTACAAAAGCTAAAATAAAATTAAAAATGGGTCCTGCAAAAATTACAGATATCCTTGCCCATACCCCTTTTTTGTTAAATGCATTTTCATCTTCAATGACTTCATCTTCTCCTAGCATCATACAAGATCCGCCAATGGGCAAAAGTTTCCAGGAGTATTTTGTAACATTCTGACATCCTTCTAAATTTTCAAATGCCGTCTGTGATAAAAAAGCACGGCAAAGCATTCCTTTGTCACCCTTTGCAAAGGTAAGCAATCTGGGCCCCATGCCTACGGAAAATTCCGTTACAGTAACACCATTCTTTTTTGCCAAAAGAAAATGCCCCAATTCATGGATTACTACGATTACGGTAAACATTAAAATTGCAATTAATATATTCATCTATTCTCCATCCTATTTCCATCTCATGTTAATTCTATTATAGGTTTCTTTCTCAATTTCTATGATTTCTTCTACACTGGGATTCTTTATAATTTTATGCTCTTCTACTGCATATTCAATTATTTCCGGTATGGTAAGGTAAGAAATTTTCCGTTCTAAGAAGAGAGAAACCGCTTTTTCATTGGCTGCGTTAAAAACTGTTGGCATACTGCCACCCAATTTACCTACCTTATAAGCAAGCTGTAGTCCTGGAAAAGTTTCCAAATCCGGCTTTTCAAAGGTAATCTGTGAAAGCCTGGAAAAGTCAAGTCTCTCCCCTCTCAATTCTTTTCTATGTGGGTAAAATAAAGCATATTGAATGGGAAGACGCATATCTGGCGTTCCCAATTGTGCCATAATGGCTCCATCTTTATATTCTACCATCGAATGAATTACACTTTGAGGTTGAATTACCACTTCAATTTGTTCAAAGTCTACATCAAAGAGCCATTTTGCCTCCATTACTTCCAGTCCTTTGTTTACCATTGTGGAAGAGTCAATGGTTATCTTTCGTCCCATGGACCAGTTTGGATGCTTCAGTGCATCCTCCACCTGTATATTCTTAAGTTCTTCCCGTTTTTTTCCTCGAAAAGGCCCACCGGAAGCCGTTAGAAGAATTCGGCTGATTTCTTTTTTATTTTCACCATTTAAGGATTGAAAAATTGCCGAATGTTCACTATCCACCGGAAGCTGGGAAACATTTTTTTCTTTTGCCAGTGGCATAATGATATGTCCTGCACACACCAGCGTTTCTTTATTGGCAAGCGCAATATCTTTTCCTGCACCAATGGCCTCTATGGTGGGAACAATTCCAATCATTCCCACGACAGCACCCACCACAATGTCTACGTCGGTTTCTATACTACAGGCAATCAACCCTTCCATTCCTGAATAAACTTCCACCGGAAGGTGGGCAATTCTTTTCTTTAATTCCAGTGCTTTTTCCTGGTTCCAGACAGCCACTAATTTAGGTGAAAATTCTATAATTTGTTTTTCTAATAAATCGATATTACTTCTTACCGATAAGGAGACTACCTGCAATTCTTCCTTGTTATCCCGCACAACCTCTAAAGTCTGTGTTCCAATGGAACCGGTAGAACCCAGTATTGCGATTTTCTTCAAGATCATCCCTCCTTTTTTACAGTAATTTTGCTAGAAAGAATACAATGGGTGCAGTAAAAATAATACTGTCAAAGCGATCTAAAATGCCACCGTGTCCCGGTATCAGCTTTCCATAATCTTTTATGTTGTGATTTCTCTTAATGGCAGATGCCGCTAAATCTCCAAATTGGGAAATGATAGATCCGGCTCCTCCCATAATAGCAAATGTCAATGTAGGGTTCACAACTCCCACCATGCTATCTTTTACCAAAAGTGCATAAATAAATCCTAATAAAGCTGCACCCAGCACTCCGCCAATACATCCTTCTAAGCTTTTCTTGGGGCTAAGCTGCGCCAGACGACTTGGAAGCTTATGTTTACCAATAAGTTTTCCAACACAGTAAGCACAGGTATCGGAACCCCAGGCTCCGATAAAGATCATCCAAATTAGCCATTTTCCATCTTCCAGAATACGAAGTCTGTAGATATAGCTTAGCATAGCGGTTACATAAAACAGGCCAAAGAAAACCATGGCTACCTGTTCTGCAGTATACGCCGGGTATGTAATAACATAAAGTATTAAAATTAAAAATAAGAAGCCAATCATAAGAAGCATGGCATCCTCTTCTTTATGAAACCGTATTAGAAAATCCAGGCAAAGTCCCCCTAAATAACCGGCTTTTGCCAAAGATGTTTTTTCAATTCCAATTGCACGATACAATTCAAAAAGCCCAATGCAAGATATTATAGTAACGGTAGCAAAAAGAATATTTCCGCCCATGGCAACTATAGCAATGGTTGCAATTAATAAAACGATTCCACTTAATAACCGTTCACCAAACATAACGTTCCTCCTATTTCACTCCACCAAATCGGCGTTCTCTGCTATTGTAAAATGTTATCGCTTTTCTCAATTCTTTTTCATTAAAATCCGGCCATAATACATCCGTAAAATAAAATTCCGTATACGCCAACTGCCACAGCAAATAATTCGACAGTCTTTGTTCTCCACTGGTACGAATTAATAACTCCGGTTCCGGTATTCCCTTTGTGTCTAAATAGGATTCAAAAATCTTTTCATTAATTTCTTCCGGTTTTAATTTGTTTTCCATGCAGTCTTCTGCGATTTTTCTACTGGCTCTTATAATTTCATCTCTGCCTCCATAATTAATGGCAACCTGAAAATTAAGTCCGGTATTTTCTTTGGATACCCGTTCTACTTCCGAAATCTGTTGCTGCATATCCTCTTCTAAAACAGAAACATCTCCAATTACACGCACACGCATATTGTTCTTTTTACTGGTCTCAATGCAGTCTTTAAGGTAGTTGCGGAGAAGTTTCAGCAATGCATTAATTTCACTTTCCGGTCTTGACCAATTTTCTGTTGAAAGTGCATATACCGTTAAATATTCAACACCCAGTGCATCCGCTGCCTTACAAATATTTTCTACATTTTTACTTCCCTGTGCATGCCCTGCATTTCTGGGTAAGAAACGTTTCTTTGCCCAACGGCCATTTCCATCCATTATCAATGCAATATGTTTTGGTACCTTCATGTCTTTCATTTCTTCCATGTCTTCCATGTCGTAATCCATGCCTTTCTAAATTCAAAATCTGATAAATCTCCTTTGCAGATGAAAACACCTCCTGCCTAGGCAGGAGGCTTACGTTACCTAAACAGTAAGTATTTCCTTTGACTTCGCCTCAATGGCTCGATCCACTTCTTCAATATACCGATCTGTAAGTTTTTGTGCTTTTGTTTCCATTTGTTTTAATTCGTCCTCAGAAATATCGTTTGTCTTACTTTCCTTTTTAAAAACATCCAATGCGTCTCTTCGAATATTACGAACGGCTACCTTTGCATTTTCACCCTTCTTTTTTATATCCTTTACCAAATCTTTTCTTCTTTCTTCTGTAAGTTCCGGAAATACCAGACGAATGGTTTTTCCATCATTACTTGGGTTTAAGCCAAGATCCGAAGTTAAAATTGCTTTTTCAATTTCTTTTACTAAGGCAGCTTCCCATGGAGCAATTAAAATCACCCGAGCCTCCGGTACCGAAACATTGGCAACGGTTTGGAGTGGGGATGGCTGACCATAATAATTCACCGTCAGTTTATCCAGAATATGTGGATTTGCTCTTCCTGCACGGATGGAAGCATATTCTTCATCCAAGGTTGCCAGTGTTTTTTTCATCTTTTCTTCATACTTGTTTAATTCCAATGCCATAATAATTTCCTCCTCTATCTTATACCGTTACCCTGGTTCCCAAAAAGGTTCCCTTTACGGTATTTACAATACTATTTTCTTCATTTAAGCCAAATACCAACATGGGCATTTTATTTTCAAGACACATAATTGTAGCAGTTAAATCTATAACCTGCAATTTTTTATCTAAAATTTCCGAAATACTAATTTCGTCATATTTTTTTGCATTTGGATTTGATTTTGGATCGCTATCGTATACCCCATCTATTGATTTAGCTAATAATATTACATCGGCTTCCATTTCAATGGATCGAAGAACGATTCCGGTATCCGTCGAAAAATAGGGATGACCGGTTCCTCCTGCAAAAAAGACCACCATACCTTTTTCAAAATATTTATTGGCTCTGTCTTTTGAAAATAGCTTTGTCATACTTCCACATTCAAAAGGAGTCAATATCTGTGTCGTCATTCCTACAAAACGAAAGATTTCGGATACATAAAGACAGTTCATAACCGTAGCTAACATTCCAATCTGGTCTGCTTTTGTGCGGTCAATGGTTTCACTGGTTCTTCCTCTCCAGAAATTCCCGCCGCCAATTACAATACCAACCTGAATTCCATCTTCTACCAGCTGCTTTACCTGCTTTGCCACCTGAATACAAGTTACTTCATCAAATCCCTGCTTTTTATCACCGGCCAGCGCTTCTCCGCTTAATTTAAGCATTACTCTTTTATATTCTGCCATGTCTACTTTTCTCCATCAAAGAAATTATCAATGTCAACCGCTGCATAAGTTAAGGAACAGTATCCATCTACTACAGCACCATTGTTAATCTGTACGGATTTTGCATTAATATTTCCTTTTACAATAGCCGTTGAGTCAATAACTACCGGTCCATTCACATCAATTTCTCCCTTTACAGCTCCGGCAACCACAACACTGTCCGCTTTCACATCTCCTACAACAATGGTGCCTACGCCTACTTTCACACTGCCTTTGCTGTTTAAGTTGCCTTCCAGTCTTGCTGTATTGACATAAATTTCTGAGGCTCTTGAATTTCCATTTACATTGCCTACAATGGAAAGTTTTCCAAGACAGTCAATATCCCCATTGATTGTTCCCATTACTTCTAAAGAGCTATCTGATGAAATGCTTCCGTTAATTATGGTTCCTTTTGTAATCACCGTTACATCCTTACCGGCTTCTCTATCATCCTGTATTTCTACCTGTTCTTCCGTAAGTTTTTCACTTTGAGCAAGAAGTTCTGCATCTATGTCAATTTCCTCGTTTTCTACATTTTCCTCACCTAATAACTGTGCAATCAGGTCTAAATCATCCGTATCTTCTTTGTTTTCCATTGATTTTTCATTTAGTTCTTCCATTTCTTTTTTCTCCGTTTTCTCTTCTCTCTTATTAGAAGCTTTTATCTTTGTTTTTTTTAATTCTTCTTGTTCCTGCTTTTTTTTATTTTTTTCTAAATCTTCTTGTTCCTGCATTCTTTGAAGTTCTTCCAGTTCTTCCTGTTCCTTCTGTTTTTGAAGCTTTTCTAAGTCTTCCTGTTCCTGCATTCTTTGAAGTTCTTCCAGTTCTTCCTGCTCTTTCTGTTTTTGAAGCTTTTCTAAGTCTTCCTGTTCCTGCATTCTTTGAAGTTCTT
>JAVXEO010000037.1:0-7338 GCA_036658435.1 Acetivibrio sp. | reverse complement strand
CCAGTTCTTCCTGCTCCTTTTGTTTTTGAAGCTTTTCTAAGTCTTCCTGTTCCTGCATTCTCTGAAGTTCTTCCAGCTCTTCCGCTTCTTTTAGTTCGTCTAAATCCTCCAGTTCCTCCAGTTCCTCTAATCCTTCCGACTCTTCTAATGCTTCTGCTTCCTTAAATGATTCCAATTCTTCCTCTATTTTTGTTTCTTCCGTTGCTCCCAGCGCTTCAATTGCTGCCAAAACTTCTTCTTCTAATATATCCTGAAGTTTTTTGTTATCTTTTTTTTCATTTTGACTTTCTTTCGGCTTCGGTTTTTTTATACTATTTTTTTTCTCTTCCTCGTCCTCGTCCTCGTCCTTATCTTCTTCTTCAAAAAATTCTTCTTCCAGAAAGTCTTCTTCTGGCATAAGTTCACTCATTGCTTGAGAAAAGTCTTCCTTTAAATCTTTAAAAAAACCCATTCTCTATCCTCCTGTGTCTTTTAGTCAACGGAATCTGCCTTGATATGCTGTACCGTCTTCGTATATTTTGTAATCGGTAGAATAATATATCCTTCTTTCTTTAATTTCTTAACTAATGCTGTAATGGACTTAACGGTTGTATCCTTTGATACCGTATCGTGCATCAGCACAATGGAATTATTATTCTGCCTGACTCCACTCATAACATTTTGAATCATTTGTTTTTCCGTAAGAACCTTTCCCGTTGCATCTCCATTGATTACATTCCAGTCATAATATGCGATTTTTCTTTCATTAAGATACCGAATGAATTCTGTCATTGGAATTGTACTTACTAAGTTGCTACTTCCCCCCGGGAATCGAAAGGTATCCGGCCGGATGCCTGTTGTCTTATAAAGTAAATCACTTAACTTATTCAAATCCTTGTCAAAGGCTTCGATTGAATTGTAAATCTTACTGTACTGATGAGAATAAGAATGCATGGCCAGTGTATGCCCTTCATTCACGATTCTTTTATAAATAGACAGAGAATGCTTATCTGTTCTCCCTATTACAAAAAAAGTTGCTTTCACATTATTCGTTTTTAATGTATCCAATAATTCATCGCTATATTTACTTGGTCCATCATCAAAGGTCAAATAGACTTTGCGTTTTTCCGTTCCTTTATCCAATTTTTCTTCTATTGTTGGTTTTTCTTTCTTTTTCTTCTCTGGTTGAACGTTGACCGATTCCTCCGTCTTCATCGTTTCTTCTGACAATTCGTCTTTTTCCATCTCTGCTGCGTAAGCAATGGAACTGGTTTTCTCATCTTCTAATTGCACTAAGCTGCTATTCTTAACCAGTTCATTCACTTTCTTTTCAATCTTGGTTATCTTTACCATCAATCCAATACATAAAGTAAATAAAATCACTATGATAGAAATGATGGTTACTATAATCATAGACTTCATGCGTTGTACTCTTCTTCTTCGCGCAAGTTTATCTGATTGTTCCTTTTGGGTATTACTCTCATTATTACTCATTATATCCATCCTTTATAAAGTCCTACCAATCTATTCTATCACACAATTCTCATTTTTCCAAACATAAAATAAAAAAAGAGCAGTCTATATGCTCTTTTTTGTTCTCAAAAGTGGATGTATTTCCCAGTCCTTACATTCTTCTTGCAGATTTTACAAATTAGTTTGCTATAAGTACCAGTAAAAACTCTATAGCAAAGAACAAAATTCTTGGAAATTCTCCATTCCCTTTATATAAAGTGTATTGACACTTTCAATTTCTTCCTTGTCCTTTTTATTACGAAGTATTTCCACCATTTCACACATAATCTCATAGATAGGAGTTAATCCAAGATTTCCGGAAACTCCCTTTAGCATATGTGCATATTCAAAGGCTTCCCGGTTCTTCTTTTCCTTCAGGCAATTTCCTAGCTGGACAAATCCTTCTTCTTTTTTGAACTTATGAATGTATTCCAAATAGAATTCTTCATCATCCACAAAACGAGGCAGTGAATTTTTTATATCACATCCCCATTCTTCTAATTTTTTAAATTCTTCCTTCATTTTTTTCCCTTCTTTTTCCATATTGTTTAACGGTTCTCCCAATAATTCCATTAATGTTGGTTTCAGATGGAAGAGTTCCACCACTTCTTTCACTTCTTCCAATGCGTTCTGCCTATGTGCCGTTGCCAGACTGCTTTCCACGGCTCGAATCAATAAATTTTTTGGTGTATGACTTAAATCCACAAATTCCAATAATTGTGTCTTATATCCACAATATATTAATAAATTACAGCGGATCGCATCGGTCATTAAGGCTGCCGTTCTTTCTTTTACAATACCATACTTTTGTAAAATAGCAAGTTGATCACTCTGCATCTGTTTCGCTGTCTCATGCTGGCAGCATGGTACAGAAAGAATTACTTTTGCCTTCCATAAAATTGCATTATAAAGAGCAAAATCCGTTGCTGTATCACAAGCGTGAAGAGATATTACCAGGTCAACCTCATGAGAAGGCCTATAGCCTTGTATATCCCCCACCTCAAAATGCAAGCCTTCATATTTATATTTTTGTGCAGTTTCCCTGCATTTAAGAATAACTTCTTCTTTTAAATCAAGCCCGGTCATCTGTACTTCCAAGTGTTTAATTTCCTTTAGATAGTAGTAAACGATAAAGGTCAAATAGGACTTACCGCATCCAAAATCAATAATATTTATTTTTTTGAAGTTCATGTTTTTAATGGAGTCTTCCAAAATTTCTATAAATTTATTGATTTGTTTGTATTTATCATACATGGAATTTACAACTTTTCCTTCTTTTGTAAAGATTCCCAGATCTACTAAAGGGGGAATTTCCCTTCCTTCCTCTAATAGGTATTCTTTTTTTCGATTATGAGGCTGTATTTTTACCAATTGTTCTTTTTGCTGCAATTTATGAAATAAAATTTTTCCCTTTTTGCTCTGTTTTATGCAAAACTCTGTATGACTGCTCCATGCATTCATCTGGCAAAATCCTTCTTTGAAAAAATCTTCACAACGCTCCATAATCACAGTGTGCTCTATATTTTCATGAAAAACCTGCTTCTGTGTATATCTTTCAATCTGATAATAGGTTTCTTTTCTTTGAATTATAATTTTCTTATAGGCACTCGTTTTCTCTTTTGGTGCGCTGAATATTATTTTAATGATATCTTCTGCAAATACCATTTGTAAATAGTTTAACACGGAGTCCATTGCATACCTTCTTTCTCAGTCCTTAATAATCTCAATGGGAAGTACTTCCCTAAAAATCTTTCCATCCACCAAGACTTCATGTATTTCAACTTTAACACCAAAAATTCTTTCCAGATTTTCTTTTGTCAGCAAGGAATTTACTTCTCCAAATATACTACTACCATTATTGTCAAGAAGCAAGACCTTCTTTGCATATTGCAAGGCATGACTTGGATAATGGGTATTAAAAATACAGGATAAGTGATTTTCCCTAGTCAGCCGTTCCATTGTTTCTAATACAAAAAGCTGATTTTTAAAATCTAAATTTGACTCCGGTTCATCTAAAACCAAGATTTTAGGTTCTCCTGCCAGGGCTCTTGCAATTAATACCATTTGTAATTCTCCACCACTTAATTTACTGCAGCTGCGGTGCCCAAGGTCTGCTGTTTTTGTTTGCTCCATTGCCTGTTCCACAATTTCTTTGTCCTTTTTTCCTGGCTGCTGCCATGGTTTTAAGTAAGCACTTCTTCCCAAAAGCACCATTTCTTCCACCAATAGCTGCCCATACTGGTTTTTTGCCTGAGGTACATAGGCCATTGTGCTCCAGATATCCTGTCTTTTCATTTGACGAATATCTTTTCCATCCAGATAGCTTTTCCCTTCTTTCCAGGAAAGCATCCCCATGCTGCATCGAAGCAAGGTTGTCTTTCCTACTCCATTTTTACCAAGAATTCCAAGGATTTCTCCTTCTTCCACCGAAAAGTTAATCTGAGAAAGCACATTTTTTTTCTCCTGATCCATATAAGAAAAAGAACCATTTTTTACTTCAAACTTCATATCTGGGCACCTCCTGTTTTTCTCAAAAGTATAATAAAGAAAGGGGCTCCAATTAAGGCTGTTAAAATAGAAATGGGAATTTCTACCGCCGTTGCACTCCTTGCCGCTGCATCAATACAAAGCATAAATACAGCCCCCAGGCTTAGGGATGCCGGTATCACTTTTTTTGTATTGCTTCCAAAAAGCATACGGCAAATATGTGGAATTAAAAGTCCAATCCACCCCACCTGTCCACACATAGATACACAAGATGCTGTAATTATAGTTGCCGCCACGGATACCACTACACGTAATGTTCCCAGGGAAACCCCCTGTGCTTTGGCTTCGTCTTCGCTAAGACATAGTACATTTAACCGCCACCGCAATAGTAATAAAATGAAGGTTCCAACTAAAATAAAGGGAACGCATAACAAAAGACTTTTATAATTTGCGCTGGCAAAGCTTCCCATAAGCCAATATGTAATGCTAGGAAGTTGTTCTTCTGCATCCGCTGTAAATTTAACTAAAGAAATAAGCGCATTAAATATAGAAGAAACTACCATTCCACCAAGAACAATCATAATTAGGGAACGTCCATTTTTTTGCCCACTAATAAAATAAGTCAGGGTTACCGCAAGTAGTCCAAAGATAATAGATAAAATCTGCACAATGAAAAGATTTTGATTAAAAAGCAAGCCTAAAACGGCACCAAAGCTTGCACCAGCAGCCACACCCAATGTATCGGGTGTGGCAAGTGGATTAGAAAACAGATTTTGATATGCAGCACCGGAGACAGCAAGACCTGCACCACAAAGTGCAGCCAAAAGAATCCTTGGAAGCCGTAAATTAAAAATAACCGAATAATATTGGGGATTCATACTTTCTTTTCCCTGTGTAAAAAATATGGCGATTTGTTGAAAGATTTCTCCTACGGACAGTGAAAATCTTCCAGCTGTCATACAAAAAATTGCCGTTATCATAGGAAGAACCAGAAACAAAATCCTCAAGCTGTTTCTTTTTAATCTGTTTTTTTTCATCATGGTGTAAACGCTGCCTCTTTCGGTGGATTGAAGATACCTTCCAACTGCTCTTTGGTCAAATCAATCCCATAAAATTCTTTATAATATTTTTTTGTTACTTCCTGCATATCTATGTCTTCAAACAGTTCCGGATACAAAGATTTTGCAGTCCATTGAAGAGAAAGAGGTGCATCGGATGAAGGTGGAAACCAGTAGTACATACCAATTGGATATTTATATACCCTCTGGTTCTTAACTGCAGAAACTCCACTCCAGTCATCGCCCTCCATTGCCTTATTGTTATAAAAATCTTCCGGTGAAAATTTACTAAAACTATTTAAGAAAATTACATCCGGATTCCATTCATAAATTTGCTCTAAATTTACCGGTTCAAATAATCCTTTTATGGAACTTCCTACATTCATTGCGCCAACAGTTTCAAGATAATACCTTGCAAAGGTGGTTCCCCCTGCTTTAATCCCGGATTCATCGTAGTTATGAATAACCAGACTTTTCGTTCTATCCTTTTCCGGCATAGCTGCAACCCTATCTTTTATCATCTTTTCTGCATCTTTTCCGGCCTGAATGATTTTATCTGCTCTCTCATTTATATTTTTATCCTGAAATACATCCGCAAGAAGCTGTACCCATCCATTCAATGTATCAATGGTGTTTCCCTCAAAAACAGAAGTACTAAAGGCTACCGCCGGAATCGGAAGTTTTGAAATCACATCGACATCGGCCTGGGTTTCCATTCGATAAAAAATAATGTCCGGATTTAAAGCCAGCAGTTCTTCACTATTGATCGTCTCTCCTGCTGCAAAATCCGTTTCTACCGTAGACAATTCCGGAGCTATGGTCTGAAGCAGGGAATGCATGGCTACATTTTTAGATGCCGGTGTCATACCTACGATTTTCTTTGCGTCTCCAACCATCATACAATATACAGAAGGAAGAGGTGTAATGTCCAGTATCACAATCCGATTAATCTCATTGGGAACTAAAACTTCCTTTCCTGCATGATCCGTTACCTTGTGGGTTGTTTCTTTGACTGCTTCTTTGGTTGTTTCTTTGTTTGTTTTGCATCCGCCAAGGGTGGCTATTATCATAACTGCAGATAACAATAAAACCATTCCTTTTTTTATGCTTTTTTTTCTTTTTGTATTTTTCATTTTTTAGTCCTTTCCTTTTATAGATTTATTCCATCTTTTTTCTATCTCTTGTTTAAATGCATTTCCAATAAAAACAGGTGCTTCTTCTCGATAAATCCGGCTTGAAAATGCTTCATGGGGGAGAGAAATAAACAAAGTTTCTTTTCTTCCGGAAAGAAGGGGGCGATACATAGGATCGGCAATTACAATAGGGTATTCTTCCATCTTTTCTTCAATTTTTGACTCTTCTGAAATAAAAGCATCCCTTTCTTCAAAATAAGCTCCCTCTTCCACCAGTAAAGAATCTATTTTCAATGGGCATAACACATGGACGTTTTTAAAATCAAAATCCTCTTTTAAACAATATCGAATGGCTCCTGCAATAATAGGTTCTCCAATTATCAGTATTTTTTCTTCTATCTTTCCATTTTGGCTGGTTAAGTATTGGTTTTCTTTCTTTATATCCGCTTCTTTTATTAACTGTTTCATTTGCATTTCCCCTTTTACTCCTATGGGAAGACCTATTACATAGGGAATATGAAACTGTTTTTTCATGTATTTTGCTACCCTCAGCCCTAACGTAGAAACTACTACATTTACATGTGCCTCTGCCGCTTTTTTTAATTCTTCCAAAGAACTTCCCATGGCCCAGACACTTTGTATTTTATATCCCATGTTTTCAAAACTCGTTCTCATGGCTTCCAGGTTTCCGCATATGGAAAAATCAAGGGGTGTCATGCCAAGAATGTTCAGGCTTTTTACATTATTTTCTTCCTTATTTTTTTCTTTTTTTTCACAGAATCTCATGGCAAGCTTTTCTAAAGCAAGGGCCCCTCCTTTAACGTAGCACTCCATCCCATTTGTGGAGAATCCAAAAGAGGGAATTTTAGTCTGGTGTTCTATGTAGGCCGCCAATCCTTCTAAATCCGTTCCCAGCATGCTGGGAATGGGACTGCCAACCAATGCAATAAAAATAGGGTTCATTTTTTCTGCAGCTTCGATTACGTCTTTTATTAACTTTTCATCGTTTCCCAGTACTGCGTCCATCTCCGCCAGTCCGGATATATAAAACATGCTATTTTGTTGGCTCCATCGAGGTTCATCAAAAGTTGTATAGGTGGAATTACAGCCGGAAGCATCATGAATCACAACCATTCCTCCCAGTTCATAAAGCGCAGAGCACACCCCTG